>CAZHYA010000045.1:0-3745 GCA_964536525.1 uncultured Bacteroidales bacterium
TTGCTTTTCCTTCCATCAGCCGTTTGACCTGCTTGTGGAAGGAAGGAGAAAGGAATGTTTTCGGTGCTTTTCGACTACGGTAAGCACAAGCACGACCCCGCATACAACGCCGTGGGTGCCTCGGGGGCCGTCTCGGCGGTAGTCTTCGCCAGCATCATCCTCTACCCAGGCGGAGGCATCTACCTCTTCTTTATCCCCGTGGAGATCCCCTCCCCTGTCTTTGGCATCCTCTATCTCATCTACTCAGCCTATATGGCCCGCCGTGGACGCGACAACATCGGACATCATGCACATTTCTGGGGGGCCATCTACGGGGTTGTCTTTACCATAGCCCTCAAGCCCGTGCTCTTCCTTTACTTTATCGATGAACTGGGCAACATCTTTTAAAGCATTTCTTTTTTTAGTAACTTGCATGCATGGAAACAACGATGAGCGAAAGAACCGTGCTGGTGACCGGAGCGTCGCGCGGCATCGGCAGGGCCATTGCCATCGGCTTCGCAGAAGCCGGGGCCAGGGTGATCGTACACTACAACAAGAATGCCGTGGCCGCGGAGGAGACCCTGGCGCTGATGCCGGGCGAAGGGCACGGGCTCATACAGGCCGATATCGCCGACCCCGAATCGGTCTTCGACATGGCCGAGAAGATCCATAGGGACTATGGCAAGATCGACGTGCTGGTAAACAATGCCGGCATCTACGAAGAATCCGACATCCTCGAGCTCAGCTACGAGGAGTTCAGGGAATATTTCAGCAACACCATGAACACCAACCTCGTAGGGGTGGCCAACCTCTCCTTCCTCATCATCAAGGAGATGGCCTCCGGCGGGGGCGGAAAGATCATCAACATCTCCTCTAGGGGTGCTTTCAGGGGCGAGCCCTTTGCCGTGGCCTACGGCGCCGCCAAGGCAGGTATGAACGCCTTCGGGCAGTCGCTGGCCGTGGCCCTCGCCTCCAGGGGCATCTTCGTTTTCACCATCGCCCCCGGCTTTGTCGAAACCGACATGACCACCGGCATCCTCGACGGAACGCGCGGCGATGCCATCCGCAACCAGAGCCCCCTGCACCGTGTGGCGAGGCCCGAAGAGATCGCAAAAACCGTTGTATTCCTGGCCAGCGAAGACAATGAATACATGACCGGCTGCATCATCGACATCAACGGGGCTTCGTACCTGAGATCGTAAGCAAAACGATTTTCATATCAGGAAGTAATTCATCCATTTGATCCCATTATTCATGGGTTTTAAATACTTTTGCAGCAAAGCAACCATACATCTAAAAAATAAAGATATCATGAAGTACGATCCGGCAAGCAAGATCCAGGAGCTGAAGCAGTTCGGCGAATTCGGCGATGTAAACCCGTCCATCACCGATTCTTCCACCTACACCTTTATGACGGCGCAAAAAATGATCGAGACCTTCAGCGGCGACGAGGAAGGCTGTTTTTTATATTCGAGGCACTGGAACCCATCCAACAAGTACCTCTCCGAAGCCATGGCCGCCATGGAAAACACTGAATCGGCGTGGGTAACGGCATCAGGCATGGCCGCCATCACCACCACCATCCTGCAACTCTGCAATGCCGGCGACCATATCATCACCAGCGTGACCACCTACGGCGGCACCTTTGCCTTCCTGAAGAACTATTTGCCCAAATTCAACATCGAGGTCAGCTTCGTGAACATCACCGACCTGGAGGCCGTGAAGAAGGCGATCCGCCCCAACACCAGGCTCATCTACACCGAAACGATGACCAACCCCATGCTTCAGATCTCCGACATCCCTTCGCTGTCGAAGATCTGCAGGGAGCACGGGCTCAGGCTCATCGTCGACAATACCTTCACCCCCATGATCGTGACCCCGGCCATGCTTGGCGCCGACATCGTCGTATACAGCATGACCAAATTCGTGAACGGCAAGAACGACTGCGTGGCGGGTGCCATCTGCGCCAGCCATGAATTCGTCAATGCCATCAGCAGCGTCAACGACGGCACGGCCATGCTGCTGGGCCCCGTGCTCGACCCGCTGCGGTCGAGCAGCATCCTGAAGAACCTGCATACCCTGCACATCAGGATGCGGCAGCACAGCGCCAACGCCATGTACCTGGCCCGAAAGCTGCAGGAAGATGGCGTGAAGCTCATTTACCCGGGCCTCGAAGATCATCCCGGCCATAAACTTTTCAAAAGCATCATGAATCCAGAATACGGCTTCGGCGGCATGCTCGCCATCGACGTGGAAACCAGCCAGAGGGCCAACATGCTGATGGAGAAGATGGAGGAAGAAGGGGTAGGCTACCTGGCCGTCAGCCTGGGATATTTCAAGACCCTCTTCAGCAACTCGGGCAAAAGCACCTCATCGGAAGTGCCTGAAGAAACGCAAAAAGAGATGGGCCTCAGCGATGGGCTCATCCGCTTTTCCGTCGGCCTCGATAACGATATCGACAACACATGGCGGATCATTAAAAAGAGCATGGAGGAAACGGGAATCAGGTAGACATATGGAATATGGAATATGGAAAAAGGAAAAGGGAAAAAGGGATATGGGAATTTTTAGTTTTGAATGCTTACTGCTTACTTAGATAGGCAGACCGCATCATAATTTCGTAGTTTTTCCTTTTTCCTTTTTCCATATTCCTTTTTCCTTAATCAACGTAGTCTTCCGGGCTGCCGCAGGTGCACACCAGGTTCCTGTCGCCAAAGGCGTCGTCGATGCGTGTAACATCGGGCCAGTATTTGTCGCGTTCGGGAACCCCGTTGGGGAAGGCAGCTGTTTTCCTCGAATACGGAAATTTCCATCCTTCGTCCATGACCATGGCCAGGGTATGCGGTGCATGTTTGATCACGTTGTCGTCCTTGGCGCAGCGGCCTTCTTCCACCTCGCGGATCTCTTTCCTGATGGCCACCATGGCTTCGATAAAACGATCGAGCTCGCCAAGGGGTTCGCTCTCGGTGGGTTCAACCATCAGGGTGCCGATCACGGGAAACGCCACCGTCGGGGCATGGAAGCCATAGTCCATCAGGCGCTTTGCAATATCCACCACGGTGATGTCGGCAGTCTTCAGGAACTGGTTGCAGTCGAGGATCATCTCGTGGGCCACCCGTCCTTTCCTGCCGGTATAAAGGATCTTGTAATGTGATTCAAGCTTTGTCTTGAGGTAATTCGCATTGAGGATGGCATATTCGGTGGCCATCTTCAGCCCGTCCCTGCCGAGCATCTTGATATATCCATAAGATATCGGCAGGATAAAGGCGCTGCCGAAAGGTGCCGAGGCTACGGGGCCGATGGCATGTTTGCCGCCAGTTTTTATCACGGGGTTGCCCGGAAGGAAGTCGGCCAGGTGCCCGGCCACGCCGATGGGGCCTACGCCGGGTCCGCCGCCGCCGTGCGGGATGGCGAAGGTTTTGTGGAGGTTGAGGTGACAGACGTCGGCGCCGATGATGCCAGGGCTGGTAAGCCCGACCTGTGCATTCATGTTGGCACCGTCCATGTATACCTGTCCGCCATGGGCATGAATGGTCTCCATGATCTCCAGGATCGACTCTTCAAAAACGCCATGGGTGGAAGGATAGGTCACCATCAAGGCTGCAAGCTTGTCTTTATGCTCCCCGGCCTTCGCTTTCAGGTCGTCGAGGTCGATATTGCCTTTGTCATCACATTTCACGATCACCACCTTCATGCCGGCCATCACCGAACTGGCGGGATTGGTGCCATGGGCGGAGGAAGGGATGAGGCAGATGTCCCTGTACCC
>CAZHYA010000045.1:3755-7555 GCA_964536525.1 uncultured Bacteroidales bacterium
TGGTAGGCCCTGATGACGAGCAGGCCGGTGTATTCGCCCGAGGCCCCTGAGTTGGGCTGGAACGAGATGGCTGAAAAGCCGGTGATCTCGCAGAGGTCCCTGCCCAGGTTCTCGATGAGCTCGGCATAGCCTTCTGCCTGGTCTTCGGGCACGAAGGGGTGCAGGGCGCCAAACTCGGGCCAGCTGAGCGAAAACAGCTCAGCCGCGGCATTCAGCTTCATGGTGCATGAGCCCAACGGGATCATGGTGCGGTTGAGCGCCAGGTCCCTGTTCTCCAGCTTCTTCATGTAACGCATCATCTCCGTCTCCGAGTGCATGCTGTTGAACACCGGATGTGTCATAAAGGTGCTGCTCCGGAGGAGGTGCTTTGGCAGGCTCTCGCCATAATCCTGCCCTGCGGCAGGTTCAAAGCCCCTGAGCGAGGCAAATACGGAAAGGATCTCACGCACGTCGTCGGCAGAGGTGGCCTCGTCGAGGCTGATGCCGACCCTGCCGTCGTCAAGGTACCTGAAGTTAAGCTCGTTGCGCAGGGCGGCAGCTTTCACTGCATCCTGCTCAAGCCCTTCGGGGAGGCTGAAGACCACGGTGTCGAAGAAGTGGTTCGTATGCACCTTCATCCCCAGGTCGGTAAGCACAGAGGCCAGGATGCAGGCGTAATCATTGATGTCGCGAGCGATGGCCCTGAGCCCGTCGGGCCCGTGGTAGGCGCCGTACATGCCGGCCATGATGGCCAGCAGTGCCTGTGCCGTACAGATGTTGGAGGTGGCCCGCTCGCGCTTGATATGCTGCTCGCGGGTCTGCAGGGCCATGCGCAGCGCGTGATTGCCCTGCGCATCCACCGACACCCCGATGATCCTGCCGGGGATGCTCCGCTTGTATTTTTCGTGTGTGGCAAAATAGGCGGCATGAGGGCCACCAAAGCCCATGGGTATGCCAAAGCGCTGCGTGCTGCCCACCACCGCGTCGGCACCCCACTCGCCCGGGGGCGTGAGCAGTGCCAGGCTGAGGATATCGGCCGCCACGGCCACGGCGATGCCCTTCTCATGAGCCCGCTCCACAAAGGCGGCATAGTCTTTCACCTCACCAAACTGGTCGGGATACTGGATGAGCGCACCGAAAATGCCGTCGGCAAAATCAATGCCTTCATCATTGCCCGTGAGGATCTCGATACCGAGGGGCAGGGCCCTGGCCTTCACCACTTCAAAGGTTTGCGGGAAAACCCCGTCAGAAACAAAGAACTTGTTGAAGCCACCCTTTACGGCCTCCCGGCTGCGGGCATTGAAGAACATGATCATGGCCTCGGCGGCTGCCGTGCCCTCATCGAGCAGCGAAGCATTGGCCAGCGGCATGGCGGTAAGGTCCGACACCATGGTCTGGAAGTTCAGCAGCGCCTCCAGCCTGCCCTGCGAGATCTCGGCCTGGTAAGGCGTATAAGAGGTGTACCAGCCCGGGTTCTCGAGGATGTTGCGCTGTATCACACCGGGGGTGATGGTGTTGTAATAACCCATGCCGATGTAGGTCCTGAACAATTTGTTCTTGGCGCCAAGCTCCCTGAGATGACTGAGGTACTCATGCTCGTTCATCCCGTCAGGAAGGTCGAGATCAGACTTCATCCTGATGGATGAAGGTATCGTCTCGTCGATCAGTTGTTTGAAGTCGCTGAGCCCAATGGCGTTCAGCATCTGCCGGGCTTCCGCTACCCTCGGTCCATTGTGGCGGTTTATGAAGTTATTGCTTAACATCCACTTTAGAGTTTTAAGTTTTAAGTTTTAAGCCCCTCGACTTCGCTCGGGACAGGTTTTGAGTCAAAGCGTTTTTAAATCTTTCAGGCGTAATCCGACAAGTACTGCTTTTGACCAGATATCCAACCGGATCTCCATGCGCAAAATTAATAATCTTAACCGACTTGCGAACATTCGTGTTCAATAATTGTGAATAAATTAACAGCGCCTTTTTTGCCTGTAAATAAATCCCTGATTATCAGTCGCAATTACCGTAACATCATTTCACCGGAATTTGATACCTTTACAATGCACCAGGTCCTGCAGGTGAGCTGCATACCCCTGGTAAATATCATAACATGATGAGCATACATTACAAATTTTTCGCAAGCTTCGCATTATGCCTGCTCACCTTCATGCTCGTGGCACAGGAACGGGCATCGACAGAACTGTCCTCGGGATGGAAGTTTTTCCAGGGCCATGTGGAAGAGGCCCATCGGCCCGATCTCGACGATACGGGGTGGGAGGCGGTGAGCATCCCTCACGACTGGGCCATTGCCGGGCCGTTCATCCCCGACGGGGATGGCAACACCGGCAAGCTGCCGTGGAAGGGCGAAGGGTGGTACCGCAAGTGGGTCGAAATCCCCGGGGATGACCCTGGCAAGACCGTCTACCTGCTGTTCGACGGTGTGATGGCATTCCCTACGGTTTACCTTAATGGTAAATTCGCGGGGCGATGGGATTACGGCTATAACTCCTTCTTCCTGGATGTGACGGAACTTATAAAGGCAGGAGAACCTAACCTGCTGGCCGTGCATGCCGACACCCGGCAGCACGACAGCCGCTGGTATCCCGGTGCCGGCATCTACCGCAAGGTCACAATGATCGCCGTCGGCCCGGTCCATGTCGAGGTCTGGGGCACCTTTGTCACCGGTTCCATGCAGGACGACGGGAAAGCCCTGGTCGGGATAAGCACGGAGATCAACAACCGTGCGGGCGGGGAGAAGGCCCTGACGCTCAGGCATCAGATCCTGTCGGGCACCGACACCGCGGCCGTCATCATGGAAGCTGTGGCCATCCCCCCCGGGGATAACAACATGTTTACGACGGATGTCGAACTCAGCGATCCCGTCCTCTGGGATACGGAGCATCCGCACCGCTACCGCCTGGTTACGGAGATCCTCGACGGGGACCGCATCCTCGACACCTATACCACCCCTTTCGGTATCCGCGAGATGCGTTTCACCGCCGACCACGGCTTCCACCTCAACGGCAGGCGCGTACAGTTCAGGGGGGTGAACCTGCACCACGACCACGGGCCGCTGGGGGCAGCCTTCAACAGGCGGGCCATGGAACGGCAGCTCGTGATCATGAAAGCGATGGGATGCAATGCCGTGCGCACCAGCCATAACACTGCCGCGCCGGAGCTGCTCGAGCTGTGCGACAGCATGGGGCTGCTGGTGTTCGACGAGGTGTTCGACAAGTACGACGGCAAGGCCGGCATCACCGACACCACCGACTTCGAGGATTTCGCCCGCCGCAACATCAGGAACTTCATCATGCGCGACCGCAACCACCCTTCGGTGTTCATCTGGAGCGTGGGCAACGAGATCGGCGACGTGCAGTGGAACATCGACGGCGGCTTCGACAAGCTGCAGACCATGTTGAAATACGTGGAGATGTATGACAGCACCCGGGCCGCCACCCTGGTGTGCGACAGCTACGAGGGTGCACGCCTGCGGCATTTCGACTTCTACGACGTGCACAGCTGGAACTACGGCCGCCGTTACAGCCTGGCCCGCGAGCTGGAGCCCGGCAAGGCGGTGATCATCAGCGAGTCGGCCTCGACGCTGAGCAGCCGGGGCTTTTATGAGTTTCCCCTGCCGGAAGAGAAGACGGATTTCACTGCTTCCCTGCAGGTCAGCTCCTACGACCTCAACGCCCCGGAGTGGGCCGAGCTGGCCGACGACGACTTCATGTGGCAGCAGCAGGAGCCTTACGTGGCCGGCGAGTTCGTGTGGACGGGCTTCGACTACCTGGGCGAGCCCACGCCCTACAACAACGATTATGTGAAGGCCC
>CAZHYA010000045.1:7582-10522 GCA_964536525.1 uncultured Bacteroidales bacterium
ACCACCGTGCACATCCTCCCCCACTGGAACTGGCCCGGCCGCACCGGGGAGAACGTCCCCGTGTTCGTTTACACCAACGGCGACTGCGCCGAGCTGTTCCTCAACGGCCGGTCGCTGGGCACCAGGTGCAAGAAGCCCGACAGTCCTGTATCCGTTGAGCGCTTCAGGCTGATGTGGCATGATGTCGTTTACGAGCCCGGCGAGCTTAGGGCCGTGGCATACAAGGAAGGCAAGCCCATCGGCGAAAGCGTCATGCGCACCACCGGCGATCCCGTGACCCTGCTGCTCACCCCCGACAGGGACGTGATCAGAGCCGGGGGTAAGGACCTTTCGTATGTCCTCATCGAGGCCGTCGACGAGGACGGCTACCCCTGTCCCCTCGCCGATCATGAAATCGTGATCACCCTCAGCGGGGCAGGCAGCATCGCCGGCACCGGCAACGGAAACCCGCAGTCGCTCACCTCATTCAAATCGAACCGCCCGGAACTCTTCCACGGCAAGGCCATGCTCATCGTCAGCTCCGGCCCGGAAGCAGGGATCATCAACATCAGCGCATCCGCCGAAGGACTGAGGAGCGCGGAGGTGCAGGTCGGGGTGGAATGAAGGGGGAGGAAATCTGAAATCTGAACTTTGAACTTTGAACTTTGAACTGGGTCCATCCCTGATATAGGTTGACCGCAAAAGTCTTCGGGAAACTTTGTGTTGAACTTTGTGGGCTTTGTGGTTGTTTTTAATTATTGAACCACAAAGGGGCACAATGGACTCCCAATGGTACCCAAAGTAATTCGGACGATTATTTAGAATATTTTGACTTTTGAGACAGCTTCAATAATGGGCAGGGGGTAAAGGGGGTGGGGTGGATTGAACTCCTCCTTCTTCTCTCATCACTAATCATTAGGATCTCATCACTAAGCATTAGGATCTCATCACTAAAAAAGGGGCTTCCCGCCTGTGCAGAAAGCCCCCGTGCAATAACAGTTTGGTTATTTACTGGTTGATGCGCATCTTGTAGAACGAGCGGTACACGAACACCAGCGCCACCAGCAGGAAGCCGATCCCGATATAGGGGGCGATATCCCTGAACTGTGCGGCCAGGGAGATCTCCATGGCGAGCAGCCCGAACAGGGTGGTGAACTTGATGATGGGGTTGAGTGCCACCGACGAGGTGTCCTTGTACGGATCGCCCACGGTGTCGCCAACCACTGTTGCTTCGTGCAGCGGTGTGCCTTTCTCCTGCATGTCGACCTCAACCACCTTCTTGGCGTTGTCCCATGCGCCGCCGGCGTTGGCCATGAACACGGCCTGGAACAGCCCGAAGAAGGCGATGGAGATGAGGTAGCTGACGAACAGCGAGACCGGCATGGAGTATTTCAGCGCCTCCTCGCCGGTCATGCTTTCGAGAAATCCCGATGGCGCCGCCAGGAAGGCGAAGGCCAGGGCGAAGGAGAAGATGGCGATGAAGATGTTCCACATCCCCTTCTGGGCATACTGGGTGCAGATCCTCACCACGGCCTTCGACTTGCTCACATCCGCCTTTTTCTCGGCGCCCATCTCCAGGTTGATATTGTTCTTGATATATTCGGTGGCACGGCCTGCGCCGGTAGTCACCGCCTGTATCGAAGCGCCGGTGAACCAGTAGATCACCGCGCCACCCAGCAGGAAGCCGAGGATGGAATAGGGGTTGAGCAGGTTGAGGATCATCTCCGGCCTGAGGCCGAGGGTATGCTCGATCACCAGGATGAGGGAGAAGATCATGGTGGTGGCCCCTACCACGGCGGTACCGATGAGCACGGGCTTGGCGGTGGCCTTGAAGGTGTTGCCTGCCCCGTCGTTGGCTTCGAGGTAGTATTTCGACTTCTCGAAGTCGGGCTTGAAGCCGAAGTCTCTTTCAATCTCTTCGCTGATGCCTTCCTGCTCTTCGATGAGCGACAGCTCATAGATCGACTGTGCATTGTCGGTCACCGGCCCGTAGCTGTCGACGGCGATGGTGACGGGCCCCATGCCCAGCATCCCGAAGGCCACCAGGCCGAAGGCGAAGATGGAGGGGTATTCCATGAACTGTCCCAGCCCGTAGGTGCTGGCATAATAGGCGATAAACATCAGCATGAAGAACACCATGCCCTTCCAGAAGGCGCTGAAGTTTCCGGCTACCAGCCCGGAGAGGATGTTGAGCGATGCCCCGCCCTTCTTGGAGGCTTCCACCACCTCGTTCACGTGCCGCGACTTGGGGCTGGTGAAGATCTTGGTGAACTCGGGGATGAGCGCCGCACCGAGCGTGCCGACGCTGATGATGACCGAGAGGACGATCCACATATCGCTGGGCAGGTCGCCGATGATGAAGTAGCTGGCGATGAAGGTGGCCACGATGGAAAGGATGGAGGTGATCCATACCAGGCTGGTGAGCGGCTTCTCGAAGTCGAGATCGTCGGCATGCTGGTACCTGGCCTGGGTGAGGGCCCCGTTGATCCAGTAGGAGACGATGGAGGTGATGATCATGAGGATACGCATCACGAAGATCCACACGAGCATCTTGATCTGCAACGCAAAGACCACGGCCTGGAAGTTGGCGCCGTCGACGTTCAGTGCGTTGACGAGGGTCTGGTAAACGGCCGGGTTGTTGGCCGAAAGCAGGGAGAGCACCGGCTGTGTGATGGCCAGCAGGATGAAGGTGATGAGGGCCACGCCCGTCACCCCGTAGGTTTCAAAGCCGTCGGCCGTGGGGCCTACGCTGTCGCCGGCATTGTCGCCCACGCAGTCGGCGATGGTGCCGGGGTTACGCGGGTCGTCCTCGCCGATCTTGAGAGCGTTGTAAACGTCGTGAGAAATCGTCTTGTTGCGCATGGCCTGCCAGAACGCGGCCTTGTACTCGTCAGACGCGCGCCCGGTCTTATCCTTCCTTTCAGGCGCACCGGGCTTGTCAGTTATGGGTGCGGCAGTGGC
>CAZHYA010000045.1:10532-11368 GCA_964536525.1 uncultured Bacteroidales bacterium
CGGAGCCGATGTCGGCGATCTTGGTGAAGATGCCGCCGGCGATCCTCAATACCGATGCGCCCAGCGACTCGCCGATGGCGAAGCCGATGAAGCTGGCACCGGCATATTTTCCGGGTACGAACATCAGGATGATGAGCATCATGATGAGTTCGAGCGAGATCAGCACCACGCCGATGCTCATGCCCGCCTTGAGCGGGATGTTCAGCAGCTTGATGGGCTTCCGCTCGAGCGAGGCAAAGGCCATGCGCGAGTTGGCAAGGGTGTTCATGCGTATGCCAAACCATGCCACGCTGTATGAGCCCAGGATGCCGATCACCGTCCACGACAGGATGATGAGCACACCCTTCGCGCCGAAGTCGGCACCCGAGAGCCAGCCGAAATAGAAGGCCACGGCGGCGCCGATGAAGAGGAACAGGATGGCCAGGAACTTGCCCTGCTGATACAGGTAGGTCTTGGCGGTCTCGAAGATCACCTGGGCCACGTCGAGCATCGACTGGTGAGCCCTGAACTTCTTAACCCTTAAAAACTGCCAGAGCCCGAACATGAATCCGGCGAAAGTGATCAGGAAACCCCAGTAGAGGATCGTCTGCGACTTCATGTCGGCGGGGATGGCAAGATCCGCCTCGCTGGCAAACGTCAGCACCGGAAGCATGGAGATGACAAAAAGCGACAATATCTTTCTCATGTTATACAAATTTTGGTTAGTGAAGTGGCAAAAATATAAATATAATCTTTAAAGGCGAAGAAGAAGTTGTTCACAGGCGTCGGGCGTCGGGCTTCAGGCGTCGGGCGTCAGGTCCCGATTCCCGGTTCCCGGGATCGCGGATCCACGAAAA
>CAZHYA010000046.1:0-7146 GCA_964536525.1 uncultured Bacteroidales bacterium
AGATCGTGATCACCTCCGACAAGCCACCCATCGAGCTCAAGGGCATGGAGGCGCGCCTGCTTTCGCGCTTCAAGTGGGGCCTTGCCGCCGACCTGCAGCCGCCCGACTTTGAGACCCGGATCGCCATCCTGCAGAAGAGGTTGTACAACGACGGCATTGAGATGCCCGAGGAGGTGCTCGAATACCTTGCCTACAGCATCAACACCAACGTGAGGGAGCTGGAGGGTGCACTGATCTCCATCCTCGCGCAGTCGTCGCTCAACAAAAAAGCCATCACCCTTGAGCTGGCGAAGCAGATGATCGACAAGTTCGTGAAAAACACCGCCAGGGAGATCTCTATCGATTACATTCAGAAGGTGGTTTGCGACTATTTCAACCTGTCGATCGATGTGATCAATTCAAAGACCAGGAAGAGGGAGATCGTGCAGGCCAGGCAGCTGGCCATGTTTTTCGCCAAAAAGCATACCAAGGCCTCCCTGGCCACCATAGGCCTCCACTGCGGAAATAAGGACCATGCCACGGTACTGCATGCCTGCCGCACCGTCAATAACCTCATCGACACCGACAAACAGTTCAGGATCTACGTAGAAGACCTCGACAAGAAGATCAAGATGTAACGGTTTCCTTATTATTCATTCTCACATCCCGTATAACAAACTGCCAGACCCATGAAAATCCTCTTTGTATGCCTCGGAAACATCTGCCGTTCCCCCATGGCAGAGGGGATACTCAAAAAGAAGTTCAAGGAAAGGGGTATTGCAGGCACCATCCATTCAGCGGGCTTCGAGCCATACCACGAAGGGCAGCACCCCGATCCCCGCTCCGTGGCCACGGCCGGTAAACATGATATCGACATCTCAGGCAAGGTGGCACGCCTCTTCACCGTAGAGGACTTCGACCGGTACGACAGAATCCTGGTGATGGACGCCATGAACCATGCCGACGTGATGCGGGTGGCTCGCGACGAACACGACCGCCGGAAAGTGGATTACCTCCTTAACCTGGTCGAAGAAGGGAAAAACGATGAGGTCCCCGATCCGTATTACGGCGGTGCCGGAGGCTTCGACAGGGTATACGCCATGATGGAAGCGGCCTGTGAGCGCCTCGTGGAAGGGATTGAAAAGCAAGGCGCAAATCACTGACCTGCCCTTCACGGTCGGCCGACCTGTAATAAATTTTCCTAATTTAGCCTTCCAAATGCAGATGGCATGTCATTACCCGATCTGGATATCATAAGCGCAGCGGCCGACCGTATCAGGCCGCATATCATCAAGACCCCGGTGATGACCAGCGAGAACATCGACAGGATGACCGGGGCGGAGATCTTCTTCAAGTGCGAGAATTTTCAGAAGGCCGGCGCTTTCAAGTCGCGGGGCGCCTGCAATGCGGTGTTTTCCCTTACGGAAAGCCAGATGGAGAAAGGCGTTTGCACCCATTCGTCGGGCAACCATGCGCAGGCCCTTTCGCGGGCGGCAGCCCTGCTTGCGACACCTGCCTATATCGTCATGCCCGAGACCTCTCCCCGGGTAAAGATCGCGGGAGTGGAATCCTACGGTGGCAGGATCACCTTCTGCAAGCCCACGCTGCAGGCACGCGAGGAGACCATCCTGAAGATCATTGAGGCCACAGGGGCTTTGGAGATACACCCTTACAACGACTACCGCATCATTGCCGGGCAGGCCACGGCGGCGCTGGAGCTTATTGAAGAGACCGGCCCTCCCGATATCATCATGGCCCCGGTGGGTGGCGGCGGACTGCTCAGCGGGACAGCGCTGGCGACAAAAGCCCTTTCGCCACATACCATGGTGGTGGCAGCCGAGCCCATGATGGCCGACGACGCCTTCAGGTCGTTCCACGAAGGCAGGCTGATCCCTTCCGTCGACCCGAAGACCATCGCCGACGGCCTGCTCACCTCCCTGGGCAGCCTCACCTATCCCATCATCACAAAATATGTCGACGACATCGTTACCGTGAGCGAAGAAGGCATCGTCAGGGCCATGCGGCTGGTATGGGAACGGATGAAGATCGTGATCGAACCATCCTCGGCAGTGCCCCTGGGAGCCATACTGGAAAACAAGCTCGATGTGAAAGGGAAAAAGATAGGCATCATCCTGTCGGGCGGCAATGTCGACCTCGAAAAGTTGCCGTGGAACAGACGATAAATAAGGAAAATGGAATATGGAAAAGGGAAAAAGGAATAATGAAGCAGGGAAAGGAAAAGGGGGTAGTGAGTATGGGAGGCTTTTTCTCATCCCATCGCTGCTCGGCGACGGCCCGGTTGAGGATGTCCTGCCACCGGCCCTGGGAAAGCAACTCACCGGGATACTCCATTATGTAGTGGAAGATCTGCGCACGGCCAGGCGTTTCCTGAAGAAGGTCGACAGCACCATCAACATCGACGCCCTCAGCTTCGGGCTGCTTAACGAACATACCCGCGAAGAAGATATCCCCGCCCTGTTCACGCCCCTGCTCGAAGGCCACGACATGGGATTGATCTCCGAGGCAGGTACGCCCTGCATCGCCGATCCCGGTGCGGCATTGGTTGCCATGGCCCACGCAAACGATGTCAGGGTGATCCCCCTCACCGGCCCCTCATCCATCATCCTCGCCCTGATGGCATCAGGCTTCAACGGTCAGAACTTTGTCTTTCACGGATACCTTCCCGTTGAACAGAAAAGCAGGATGGCTGCGATAAAGATACTGGAGCAGGAGGCATATCGGCGCGACCAGACCCAGGTCTTCATCGAAACACCCTACCGCAACATGAAATTGCTGGAAAGCATCCTCAACACCTGCCTGCCGGAGACCCGGCTGTGCATCGCTGCCAACCTCACCACCGATATGGAGATGATCCGGACGATGACGGTGGCTGTGTGGAAAAAGAAACCACCGGCCATCCATAAACAACCGGCGGTATTTCTATTGTACAAGTAATGCGTTCAGGGTAAAAAGTCCCGACAGCAACGATCAGCCTAAAATCCGGAATATCAGAGGGGGCCTAATGGTTATGCCCTTCGGGACCGTGCACGTGCCCGTGTTCGATTTCTTCTGAGGTTGCCTTGCGCACGTCGAGGATCTCCCCCTTGAAGAAAAGGTCGAGTCCGGCCAGGGGATGGTTGAAGTCCATTTTGACCTTATCGCTGGTGATCTCCATCACCTTGCCCATAATGGTCTGGCCTTCGTTGTTTTGCATCGGAATATCGTTCCCTACGAATAAGATGTCGTCATCAATCTTTCCATCGATCTCGAAGATCTCCTTGTCGAGGTCCAGGAAAGCATCATCGCGCACAGGGCCATAAGCCACATCGCTCTCCAGCGGGAAGGCATAGCCGGTTCCGGCCTCCAGCCCCTGGATATTTTCTTCAAACTTTGGCAACAAAAATCCCGATCCGAAAAGGAATACAAAGGGCTTGTCTTTTGTCACCTCCTGGATCAGCGATCCATGCTCATCTTTCTCTGTCAGCGTGTAGGTCATCGAGACCACCGTGTTGTTTGCTATCTTCATAAATAATACGTTGGTTGTTGAATGTTGACGTCACGAAAGTAATATTAAAACCGTTAGTGTTCATAAAATCTCCGGCTTTTTTGCAATAAATTGCCCTGATGTGCGTCTAATTTTATAATATTGTACAAAATAGCAATACCCAAACCGACAAAGCCACCCACATTGCAAGAGATCGTTTTAAGCATTCAGGACCTTTCGAAGAACTATGGCCGCATCAGGGCTGTCGACAAGCTTTCGATGGATGTGGGCAGGGGCGACATTTTCGGCATCCTGGGGCCTAATGGCAGCGGGAAGACCACAACCCTGGGCATTGTACTCTCTGTGATCAACGCCAGCTCGGGAAAATTCTCATGGTTTGGCAGGGAGCCTGACAAACAGGACAGAAAGCGTATCGGCGCCATACTGGAAGTCCCTATCTTCTACCCCTACATTTCGGGTGAAACCAATCTGAAGATCATCGCCGACATCAAGGGATGTTCATATGATGGCATCCCCGATGTACTTAAGATCGTCGACCTCACCACACGGAGCAGAAGCAAATTCAGGACCTATTCCCTGGGCATGAAACAACGCCTGGCTATCGCCGCAGCGCTGATCGGCGATCCCGAGGTGCTGATCCTCGACGAGCCCACCAACGGTCTCGACCCGCAGGGAATTGCAGAGATACGCGAGCTGATACTGAGGATCGCCGGCCGGGGCATCACCATCATCCTGGCCAGCCACCTGCTCGACGAGGTGCAGAAGATCTGTTCGCACGTGGTGGTGCTCGACAAGGGCAGGAATATTTTTAAGGGAGAAGTGGCAGAGATGGTCAATGCCTCCTCCGTTGTTGAAGTCGGCGCCGACAACATGCAACTGCTCGGGAAATACCTCGAAGAAAACGAAAACATTTACGACGTCACCAGGGAGAATCTCATTCTGCTGGTCACGCTGAAGGAAGGCTATACCAACGCCATGCTCAGCCAATACCTGTTTTCCAGGGACCTGGCCGTGACCCACCTGAACACAAGAAAAAAGAGCCTGGAAAAATATTTTCTTGAATTACTCTCACAGAAATGATCAAGCTGCTTAAAATAGAATTCAAGAAGATCCGGAGCAATAAGATATTCTGGATATTGACAGGCCTGTATGCCCTGCTTATCATACTCTTTTTCTTTGGCATACAAGGATTTATCGACGACCTGGCGGAAGAGGCCAACACGAAGAGCCCCATCCCCCTGCCGGGGCTGAGTGCTTACAGCCTTCCCGACATCTGGCACAACCTCGTATATATTGCAGGATATTTCAAGGTCTTTCTGGGTGTGGTGGTGATCATCCTCATCACCAACGAATATTCGTACAAGACCATCAGGCAGAACGTTATCTGCGGGATGAGCAGGTGGGATTTCATCTACAGCAAACTCATCACCATCGGGGTGATCTCCCTCGGTGCCACCCTGCTGGTGTTCATCATCGGCATCATCCTGGGCAGCATGCATACCGATCACCTCACGGCAGCAAAACTTTTCAGCAAGACCGAATTCCTGCTGGCATACTACCTCGAGCTGTTCGCGTTCCTCACCTTTGCCTTCCTCATCGGCTTACTGGTGAAACGGTCGGGCTTTGCCATCGGCCTGCTGCTGCTCTACTATTATATCGTCGAACCTGTGGCCCGGTACAAGATTCCTGATGAGATCGGCGACTTTTTACCGAAGAAGGCCATCGGCACCATGATCGATATCCCCAACACCGCGATCATGAGGCTCTTCGGCGTAGAATTCCAGGACTATATCAGCCTCACGGATGCCCTGGTGGTGCTGGCCTATGTCGTACTCTTCGCAGGCCTTTCATACTGGATCATCAAAAAGCGCGACCTCTGACCTGAGTTCCGCCTCCAGTACCCCACACTTTTCATGTGAATTTTCATATACCTTTATTAACTTTATGATCAGTTATTATACCTAAACACCAACACCATGAACAAGAGATCAATTTATATCGCCGCCACCACCGCCATTGTAATCATGCTGGCATTCTTCTTCCTTTCCTTCAGGCCTGCTTCGCAGGATGAAGGCGCCTATGCCACCATGCGCGTCTATGAGAACTTCTCGGTGGTGGTCTCGAAGATCGTGGTCACCTATGCCGACGGACAGACCGAGATCATCGAACTGGGTCCGTTCAAATACAACGACGAGTTCATGAAAGACAATAACCAGATCATGAACCGGGCCATGAACATGATGGCAGACAAGGGCTACCGGTTGGTCACCTCGAGCAGCAGCGGCAAGATCAATTCATCAAAGTCGGTGACCGTTTCAACCCATATATTCGAAAAGCGATGAATGCCGGTCATCGCATAACCTTTCGCTTGTCAGCCGCCATGGTGCTCATCCTGCTCATGACATCCTGTTCGCGTACCACCTATGAAACCGTATACCCGACCCTTTCGGATGGAAGGTACGACAGTGAATTTCCCTACCGCAACTGTTCGGGGCAGCTCGAAGAGATCGCTGCCTCGCTGGTCAAGCTCGATGTGCTGGTCTTTTACCAGACCTATACCTTTGCCCCCGAAAGCAGGGTTACCATGGCCATGGTGATGGAGCGCGACGATGCCGGAGCGCTCGCCTCCGCCACAAATATATTTTCCGAGTCGGTAGGGGGTACGGCCATCACCATGCAATATGACAACCAGCGTATCGCTTACCTGAGTTGTGCACATATCGTCGACTATCCCGACACCGTGGTGACCTATTATCCCTACCCTGATGAACAGTATATACAGGTGATGGGAGTGAAGGCCAGGCAACAGAACAACATCGGCAAATCGCCTCCCGGAGGGGCACTGGAGATCCTGGCCATCGACAGCAGGGCCGACGTGGCCATCCTTGGTAAGCAGGTGGAAGGTCCGGCTGACAACAGCATAGCCGTATTCGATTACCCGCTGGGCGAATCGCAGGAACTTGAATGGGGCAGCTTTGTGTATGTTATGGGCTTCCCGCTCGGCCATGCCATGATCACCAGGGGCATCGTGAGCGACCCGGGCCGCATCCGCAAGGGGACCTTGCTCATCGATGCCATGTTCAACAAGGGCTTCAGCGGTGGTCCCGTGATCGCGGTCAGGGATGGGGTACCCAACTTCGAGATGGTGGGCATGGTGCGTTCGTCGGCCGCCCTGGAAAAATATTACCTGGCTCCGGCAGAGGAAGAGGGGATGGAAGAAGTTTCCTTCGGAGAGCTTTTCATGGGTGAGATGAAGATCGTAAAGGAAAAAGACATCCAATACGGGATCACGTTTTCGGTGACCACCGCCGACCTGAGGAAATTTTATAATGAACACCGTGAGGATCTGCTAGGCAAGGGTTATGACCTGGACGGTTTTTTTGCCAGGGAGCAATGATATTATCCCTGCGATATGTTGTGGTGCAATTCCTGTAATCCGGGAATTTGTTGCGCCCCTACGGGGCGCGACAATTTATTTTAACCGGTTTTTTTCTATCAACTTTATACCCCTACGGGGCATTGAAGGGTCGTTTCACATCAACCATTATGAACGCCTTCGCTGTATAAAAATAGCTGATCACACAGGTCCCGGAGAGGGCCCATAGGTCGATAGAAATATCAACGTTATACCCCTACGGGGCATTGATGGGTCGTTTCACACC
>CAZHYA010000046.1:7238-11256 GCA_964536525.1 uncultured Bacteroidales bacterium
AAATGCCGCAGAAATTCAGCGCCCCGTAGGGGCGCGACAATCAATTACATTTAAACAAACCAACGTTATACCCCTACGGGGCATTGAAGGGTCGTTTCACACCAACCATCATGATTGCCTCCGCTGCATAAAAATAGCTGTTCCCGCGGGTCCCGGAGGGACCATACGTTGATAGAACAGCGAAGGCCGGATAAAATCGGCGCCCCGTAGGGGCGCAACAATCATTCAACGATCCTTCGCAATGCTTCAAGGCGCTTCAACAGCGGCGGATGCGAATAATAAAAGAAAACGTAAGCAGGGTGCGGCCTCAGGTTGCTCAGATTGTTCACCGATAGCTTCTTCAGCGCCTCTGCCAGCCCCTGGGCCGAATATTTTTCACCTGCATAACGATCGGCGGCATATTCATTACTGCGCGACAGGCTGTTACCCAGGGTGCCCAGCAGGAGCGACAGGGGCGAATACAGCAATCCAAAGGTAATCAACCCCATATGAAAGCTTGGCGTTTCGGCACCCAATGCTTCCGACATCACCGGGCGGCTGATGAACAGCGACAGGATAAACAGCATCAGGCCCGTCTGCAAAATGGAAATGGCCACTCCGGTGGCCGTATGCCTCTTCTTATAATGCCCGATCTCATGGGCCAGCACGGCCACCAGCTCCTCAGTGCTGTGATCGTTGATGAGGGTATCGTAAAGCACCACCCGCTTTTTAGGCCCGAGGCCGGTGAAATAGGCATTGGCCTTGCTGCTGCGCTTCGACCCGTCGATCACGTATATGTTCCTGAGCTTAAAACCCACCCTGGCGGCAAAAGTTTCGATGGCATCCCTGAGGGGCCCCGCCTCAAGGGGCTTCTGCTTATTGAACAAGGGCACGATGAGGTTGGAATAGAACATGACCATGAAAAGCGTAAATGCCGTGATCACCCCCCAGGCGATAAGCCAGAACCATGACCCGGCAACCATGAAGATCCATACCACCAGCGCCAGCAAGCCTCCGCCAATGACAGCCCCTAGCAGCAAACCCTTCAGCTTGTCGAGAACGTATGTTTTCACCGTGGTGCGGTTAAACCCGAACTTTTCCTCGATCACAAAGGTGGCATACACCGAAAACGGCAGCGACACCATCTCCGAGGCCAGGGCCAGGATCCCGAAAAAAATCAGGGCCAGCAGCACCGGATGGCCGGTGAATGACCATGCCAGTCCATCCACGAAGGCGAACCCCCCAAGAAAGAGCATGAGCAGCATGGCGGCAAAAGATACCGTATCGGAATAGATCGAAAAGCGGGTATTTGTACGCGTATAATCCTGCGACTTCCTGTACCGTTCGGCATCGTAGATCCCTTCGAGCTCGACAGGAAGTTTATTGCTCCAGCGCCGGCTGTTGAGGTAATCCAGCATGCGTTCGAGCAGGAAGTCGAACACGATGATCGCCACGAGGATATAAAAGACCGTTTCCGCCATCAGTAGCTGCCGCTCCATTTCCTTAAGAACCATTCAAAACCCATCAATCCGATGATCAGAAGCAGGATCCACCACAGGTCGATCAACGCGATGTACCTTTTCGCTGAGTGGATCAGAGGCTTTATGTCGCCTCGTGCATCCAGTAATTCCGGCAGCTTGTCCATATCGCCCGGACCCAGCATCTGTCCGCCGTTTTTTTCGGCCAGCGCCTGCAGCATGCCGTGCGAAGCACGCAGCGATAGTTGCTCCGCCACCACCGGGCTCACCGTGAAGCCCCCCTCATCGGAAAAAGCCTGCTCACCGATCCTTGTGGATGCCTTATAGGTATAAGTACCTACTTTCAGGCCTGCAACATCCAGCATATATCCCTGATCGTTCCTGCTGAATGTATAATCGTAGGTATTCCCTCGTTCATCCCTGATCGCGATGTCTACGTCAGGATCGTTGAATGCCTCATAACTCTGATCATATAATTCGGCGCTTAACTCGATACTTTCGTTCTCAGGATAACTTTCCCTGGTGTTTACCCTGAACCGCCGCTTATCCTCTCTCAGTGAAAGAAACTGTACAATTTTGTTAACCAGCTCATTAAACGCCTCATGACTACCGGTGAGCATATATGCCTTGATCCTCCATTTCCATATCCCGGTGCCAAGGACGACACCTGTGCGGGCCTCCCCCACCTCATTGAATGCCAGGAGGGGGTCGCTGCTCTCCAGGTTGCTGATTTTCTGGTAAAGCAAAGCGCCTGCGGCATTCACGGTTTCATATTTTGCAAAGGCCGTGTTCAGCGGGGGGAGCGATGGAAATACTGCCGACAGTTCATTGCTGATGCCAAATGCGGCAAAGCTTTCGTTGAGGACGGGCAGGGCCTCGTTCCTTCCCGATGCCGCATAAGGGTATACGACCGTGCCTGTGCTCATCCCGTTAAAGGCATTGATGCTGCTTTGTTCCCCTACGATATATAGCACCGGCAGCGCTGCCCTGCGCAGCCTGTTCATCAGCCCGGGGGAGGCAGGATGCACTGAGGGCAGCTGGTGGAGCACCACAAGGTTGTAGCCTTCCAGCTGTTCCGTAAAACCGTCAATGAATTGCAGGTCGGCCTCATAGTTGATATTGCTCTCGACGGCCTCCTTCACCGCTGAGAGATCGGGATGGGGCGAATTGGCAAGGATCAGTACCTTTTGTTTCGATTTGAGCACCTCCACAAAGATGTCGTAGCGGTTGTTCGCCATGGTCACTTCCTGCATGTTCGACCTGACCTTCAGCACATAATGGTGTGTGCCCTGGCCACCGGCGGGGATGGCCATATTAAGGATCTTAGAGTAGCGCGACCCTTCGACCGGCAGTTGCAGGCTCCTGATCGTGTTGTTTCCCTCGACAATGTCGACATTGATGGTGGCACCCGGCATCTTGTTGGCGTTGAGGATGATCTCTACCGGAAAGTCGTTCCCTTCGAAGGCAATTTTGTTGTACTGCACACGCTTGATGAAGACGTCGCGCCTGACCGACGTGTCGCCGAGGGCAATGGTATATACCGGAGAACTTAACGGCAAGGGATGGTACAGGGGGTTGACACCCATGTTGATGATGCCATCGCTGGCAATGACGAGCGCACCGGTATTCCTGTTCGAGAATCTCACATCCATCATCTCGAAAAGCGCGGAGATATCGGTCTGACGATCGTCGAAAGCCAATGTGTCGAAATATCCCGACCCGGCATCTCTTGCTTCCTCGCCGAAGGTAAAGAGCCTCACCTCATAGCGCTCATTCAGCCCGGCGATGAGCCGGTTCAGTGACGAAAGATATTCGTTCCTGTAGAACGACGAATCTTCATTCATCACCACCGACATGCTGTTATCCTGAGCAATAATGATGATGGGGTTTTCGGTCGTCCGGGTGAACTGTTTCAGCATAGGAGACAGCAACAGGAAGGCAATCAGGGCCACGACCATGAACCTGCTGATGCCAAGCACCCATTTCATCCAGCGGGGAAACTCGCTCTTCCTGTCGCGGTAATACAATAACATGGATGCCAGTATCCCGGCGATGATACAAATGAGGATGTACCAATCAGGATAGCCGGTGAAAATATATAGATCCAAAAAAATATACGCTGTTAATGTTGAACTGATAACTGATAAAAGAGAGAAAAATTATGTGTGGCAAGGCGAATGCAGTGGCAAATTAAAGATTGAGCCCACCGCACACGCTGATCACCTGCCCCGTGACATAGGATGAAAGGTCGGAAGCGAGGAAAACGCATACGTCAGCCACATCATCGGGCGTTCCTCCCCTGCGCAGCGGGATGTCGCTGATCCACTCTTCCCTGACCTTTTCGTCAAGCTTCGCCGTCATCTCCGTTTCGATGAATCCCGGGGCAACGGCATTGCACCTGATGTTCCTCGATCCAAGCTCCTTGGCCATGGACTTGGTGAACCCGATGATACCGGCCTTTGAGGCCGAATAATTGGCCTGTCCGGGATTTCCTCGCTGACCCACTACCGAAGTGATATTGATAATCCTGCCATAACGCTGTTTCATCATGATCAGGGCAG
>CAZHYA010000047.1:0-4302 GCA_964536525.1 uncultured Bacteroidales bacterium
GAAAATTCAGCGAACCAAAGGTTCGCGTATTTTCGGGAGCTGCGCTACATCCCGTGCCTGTGGCAATTTTTAATTTTGAATGCTTAATTCTTAATTAATTAAACATTAAGCATTAAGAATTTAAAATTTAATCGGGGTGCAACGATAATCTATTTTCTTTTTATGATGAACTTGCCGGATGAAATAACTTTGCCTTCAAGAGTCAATGTAACGATATGCAAACCAGAGATCATCGTTGATATCATGTTTCACAATTAATTGTTTTCATAATTTTGCTTAACCCGGAAAACCTCTAAACGCCTTTGGATTGAAGTAATGACTGAATATGGATCGTCACGGGTGATTATTCAACATCTAACCTCATCGTATGCGCACATTGCTGATTTTTATAGCGGTCGTACCCCTGCTGATCCACCCGGGATTGCTGCCGGGGCAAAATGCCGACTCCGTCAATAGAAAAACGGAAAAGGAATGCGTGCAGATGGATATCGGTGATGTATTGCGCAGGGGTAAGGAAAAGAAAAAACCCCCGAGAAAAACGATGCTGCTGGTACTGCCCAACGTATCCTATAACCCGGTGAACGGGTTTTTACTGGGCGGAGCGGGATCGGCGGGCTTTTACCTTGGCGACAGGAAAACCACCAGGGTGTCTTCAATAGGTTTCAATGCTGCATATACCACAAAAAACCAGTTGCTCTTTTTTATTAAATCCAATCTCTATTCCCAAAACAACAGGTTCTTCCTGCAGGGCGACTGGCGTCTGTTCATTTACAATGCCTATACCTGGGGGCTGGGGACCAATGCCCCCGATTCCATCGAATCGGATGATGCCCTGGTGTGGCAGTGGTCGCAAACGGGGAACCTTGACGACGGCTTTTCGATGGAATACAATTACATAAAATTCCATGAGGTGCTGAATTACAAGCTGGCAGGAAACCATTATGCAGGTCTGGGTTATCATCTCGATCATTATTACGACATCAGGGACAATGCCCTGCAGATCGATCAGAAACCTTACGGGATCACTCCCCACTACGTGTATTCGAAAGCTTACGGGTTCGATACCAATGAGTATACGCTTTCGGGCCTCAGCCTGAGCTATGTCTTTGATTCACGTGATAACCTGATCTACCCGTACGAGGGGCACTTTATCAATGTGAAATATCATTATAACCCTGAATTCCTTGGCAGCAGCAGGAATTCATCCAGCCTTTGGCTTGAATACAGGACCTATGTACCCTTATCGAAAAAGGTTCCGCGACACCAGGTGGCATTCTGGCTCTTCGGCAATTTCCGGGTCAGCGGGCGACAACCCTACATGACACTCATGGCACTGGGCGAAGATCAGAAGGCCAGATCGGGCCGGGGATACATCGCCGGGAGGTACCGGGGCGAGAACCTGGTTTACGGGGAGGTGGAGTACCGTTTCCCCATTTCACAATGCTCCAAAGTGTTGGGTGGTGTCGTGTTCCTGAACGTAAGCACGGCATCCAACGATACCCGCGACATCTCTCTTTTCGAATACATCAGGCCTGGAGGCGGGGTAGGGCTGCGGCTGATGATCAACAAGAACTTCAGGACCAACATCACCCTTGATTTCGGATGGGGCTACAGGTCAAAAGGATTTTATTTCTCGGGGACGGAAACGTTTTAGATTTTATGCAGCTCAGCCTCGCTTCGATAAGCGATGCCTAAAGGACGACCAGTCTTTTCACGATACTGTATTCCCCGGATCGTACCTTGACGAAATATACACCGGGCGCTAAATGGTTTACAGGAATGGGGGTCGATGCTGCAGATGTATGTTCCTGCTCGTAAACGACTTCCCCGACAGGACTAAGAATACTCATAATGAAGGTTTCTGAAAACACGCCGTTTACCCTTACAGTGAAATAATCATCTGCAGGATTGGGAAATATCTGCATATCAACAGCCCTTTCATATTCTGCTGTATTCACCGGATCCCCCTCGGTTATTTTCAGGAATGCATTGGCCTGGACATTATAAAGATACTGCGGATCAGTGTCGGGCCAGTGGATGATGATCTCATCCGCAAAGGTGTTTGATCCAAGGCCGATTTCAACCGGGTGGCTGTGGAAATTATTGCCGCCATCCCCGGCGATGATGCTGTGACAGGTGTGCATATCCCCCGCGATGACCTCCACGCGCGCCCCGATCGCGTTGCGGTTCGATATGGTCCCGGTAAGCTCGATATTAAGGAAATTGTTCGGACAGTTCTGGTTCTCGTAAAGCTTCTGGCGGCTCATGTGCCCGGAGCGGAAAAGACCGATCGCACCATCAAGGTTATAATCCCCCCAGGAAGTGCCAAAATAATCGCCACCAATTTCCCAGGAAGAGACCACATCCCTGATATTCAATTCATCAGCGACTTCATCGAAGGTTTCATCCCCCTTATTCCGGTAGAGGTAGTTGCCATGATAATGGTCGTCGACGAGGATATCCAGCCACCCGTCGTTGTTCACATCGGCAAAGCTGGCCGTTCTCGTTGACGGCTGGCCAATGGTTCCGGCCGACTGCGTGATATCGGTAAAGGTGCCGTCGCCATTGTTTCTGAAAAGATAATTGCCGGGATCCTGCAGCTGGTCCTTATGCACGGCGGCATAAATATCAGGATAGCCGTCGTTGTTGATATCGCCCGCGGCCACCCCGTAAATATCGTTTGCCATGACCAGGCCGCTGCCGGCAGAAACGTCGGTAAACACCATGCCACCGTCATTCCTGAAAAGTTTGTTTTCGTATTGGCCGGAAGTGCCGGCAAGGATGTCGATATCGCCATCCAGGTCGTAGTCGAAGCATACCGTAGTGATCACCCCCGAAATGTTCAGCGGGTATTCATCCTGGAAATTGCCGTTCCCATCGCCTGTTCGAATGCCCGGTATACTTCTGTCGAAAAGATCAAGATCCCCGTCATTGTTGAAATCAGCCAGGGAACTGATGCTGCCGGCAATGGATCCGCGATAGCTGAAACTGTAATCCCCGTTGTTTTCGTAAAGCGAATTCCTGGTTATCAGGTCGTTCAGGCTATCGCCCGTGACCTCTGCCCACATGATGGTCCATGCACTGATCCCCGACAGGCCGGCGCTTGCCGTAATATCGGTATACATTCCGCCATCGTTCCTGTAAAGCTTGAAGTAGGCCGGGTTTGAATAGGAATAGGCAAGATCCGGGTCGCCGTCATTATCGATATCGCCCCAGCCGACGGCCTGGCCAAGGTTACCGGGATCAACTTCCAGCCCGACCGCTGCAGTTACGGGATTGAACGTATGTTGCGAATATATGTTCTGAACAATAAGAAACAGGGAAAAGAGAAAGAAAATCGGCTTCATGGATCTGTTGATTTGAAAAATTCTTTCCGATTCGCGGAAAGTAATACAAATATATAGGAATACTTCGGTCGGGATGATGCAAAACAATTCCGGAATTTATCCATTACGTCACACTTTCTCATAAATCCGTGAAGGTGTTGATCTGACAGAGGTACTGCAACCGTTTGCTGTTTAAATAACAAAACATACGGCAATCAACCCGATTATGATTAACTTTATCCGGTACCAACCTTTCCGATCATGCCGACACATGCCTTTCGAGGAAGCAGGAGCACTACCATGTTGTTCCTCCTCATCCCATTCTTCTTGATCCTGACGGCCACTACCATTGGCCCTCCGGCCGGGTATACCGGGTCGCCACTCGACGGCCAGGACTGCACCGCCTGCCATCTTTCGCTCCCCCCGGGCCATCTGCCGAACTGGATCGCCACCGATATCCCGGCCGGCGGCTACATGCCCGGCGAGACTTACAATCTCACGCTTACCGCCATCGGCCTCGTCGCCGTGAAAATGGGGTTCCAGGTCACGGCCGAAACGGTTTCGGCCAAGGCCGGTACCTTTATCATTACCGATCCCACCCGGACAAAACTGGCCGACCCTTACACCGTTACCCATACCGCTGCAGGTACAGAAGTGACCAGCCTGCCCTGCACCTGGTCGATGCAATGGCAGGCACCACCGGCAGGGACCGGAGCGGTGACCTTCCATGCCATCGTCAACCAGTCCGATAATAACAATAACAACAGCGGCGACCTCTTCTATGCTTCTGAATTTACCGTTACCGAAGCTACCGTCGGCATAGCCGGGCATGAATCCCCGGTCAAAATGCAGATTTACCCGAACCCGGCCACGGACCGGATACAGGCAGCAGTGCCACAGGGTACCGAACTGAGGATCATCAGCATGTCAGGGGTGGAATTATTTAAAGGCATTGCGGTAAACCCGCCTGTACAGA
>CAZHYA010000047.1:4312-10489 GCA_964536525.1 uncultured Bacteroidales bacterium
ATTTTATAAGTCAGTCCGCGCCGGTTTCCCCCGGGGGAACTACCTGCTCCTCACCCGGTTTGAAGGAAAGGAAAATAAAAGGATGATCACTATCAAATAAGATCTCCCTGGTGTAATCACCGGCAGGCCTGCCATGTTATAATACCCTCATCGAAATCCTTCTCCATCCTCCCTGAAAAAATATTTCAAAAAACTTTGCAAACCATCTGGGTTTTCATATTTTTGCTAAAATTTTAAATTATGGAACCCAGGGAAAGGGTCGTGCTCAAATCCATCGAACTATTCAGCCGGTATGGGATACGCCAGGTAACCATGGACCAGATCGCCTCGGAGCTGGGTATGTCGAAACGTACCATCTACGAGCTTTTCAAGGACAAAGACACCCTCCTTTGGGAATGCCTGGAAACGATGCACCGGCAGCATAATGCAGAAATAAATCACATTCTCAACGGATCATCCAATGTGATCGAAGCACTCTACCTGCTGGGGCAGCATGGCGAAAAAAAGAAATCGACGATCAACATCATGTTTTTTGAGGACATCAGAAAGGGGTATCCGCATTTCTGGGAAACCATGAATAAAAGGAACAAACCGGGGTCAGGATCCTTTTCCTATGCCATTCTGAAGAAGGGCGTTGAAGAAGGGATCTTCAGGGATGATATCCGAATGGAGGTGGTAGATGCCTTTATCCATGTCATCATGGACTCCTACCACAGCAGGGAAGCATACCCGGCAGGCATCTCCAGGAAAGATATCCTCAAAAACACCATCATACCTTATTATATGGGTATCGCCACAGAAAAAGGGAAACACCTGATCGAAGCCTATATTAAGCTCCTGTAATCATGAACCTTATGCATAATAAACAACCATTTTTAACCATGATGCGCAAAACTTCACTCTTAATATTGCTGGTTTTCCTTCTGGCAGGAGGGGTTGACGGGCAGGAACCCCTGGCGCTCTCGCTGGAGGAAGCCAAAAACCATGCACTGGAATACAACAAGCAGGTGGAAAATGCAGCCCTGTCGGTGGAGCAGGCCCAGAAAAAGATCAATGAGTCGATCTCATCTTTCCTGCCCCAGGCCGACGTGGCCATGGACTATTCAAATTTCATGGGCGCCGAAATGGAGTTCAGGTTCAACGAAGCGCTGCCTCCGCAGACGATCCCTTTCAAGCCAACCAGCAACCTGTATTTCAACCTTTCGCAGATGATCTTCAGCGGCAACTTCATCGTGGGGCTCCAGATGGTGAAGATCTACAAGGAGATGTCGGGGACGAACTACCTCAAGACCAGCCAGGACATCAGGGAGCTGGTTACCCGCTCGTACCACGGTGCGCTTGTATCGGACCTCACCATCGACATCATCAAAGAGAACATCCTGAACACGCAAAAGATCTTCAACAACACAGCGGCCATGGTTTCAGTGGGCATGGCCGAGAAGCTCGACCTCGACCAGCTCGAAGTGCAGCAGTCGACCCTCGAAAACGCCCTGAAATCTGCTGAGCGGCAGAGGGAGCTGTCGTACAACCTCCTTCGCTTCCAGCTCGGGGTCCAGGCCGGCACGCCGCTGGAGCTGACCGATTCGCTCGATTACTTTCTCGGAAATTTTGATTTTGCCGGTGTACTGGATCAGGAATTTTACATCGACCGCAACCTCGACTATCAGCTCATGCTCATCCAGGAGCGGCTTTCCGAAAAGCAGGTAGGCCTTCAGAAGATGAATTTCCTGCCTACGCTGAGCGGATTCTATTCGCACACCAATAAGATCCTGAAATCCGATTTCGACCTGTCGCCGAAGAATGTCATCGGCCTCAATCTCACGATCCCCATCCTTTCCAGCGGCATGCGCATTGCACAGACAAACCAGGCCAAAATTGAGTTTGAGAAGACCCGGAATAACAAGATCCTGCTCGAAGAGCAGCTCAGCATCACCGAGAAGCAGCTGCGCTACAACCTGGCCAACGCCATCGACCAGTACCTTAACCGGAAAAAGAATGTCGACGTGGCGCTCAGGATCTACGAAGATTACCAGTTCAGGTACGAGCAGGGGATCGCCTCCAGCCTCGACCTGAACCTCTCGAACAACAATTACCTGCAGGCGGTTTCAGACTACATACAATCGATCATGACACTGCTGAATGCAAGGCTCGACCTGCAAAAGCTTATGAATACACTGTAAAACAATATAAATCAACCAGCAAAATGAAATATTTGAATTTTATTCCCATAGTTTTTTCATCAGCCCTGCTGGTCACGGGCTGCACCGGCGGCACCGGCACACAATCGACGGAAGCCGGAGACCAGTCGAACGACTTCATCAAGCCTGAAAGGGTGAAGGTCATGACCTTACGTTATCAGACCATAGGCAAGAATATCGAATACACCTCCACCCTCATCCCCTATGAAGAAGTCCATATGGTGCCTTCTTCTCCCGGGCGCATAGAGAAGATCTTCGTTGAAGTGGGTAGCCATGTCAGGCAGGGCGACCTGCTGGTGCAGATGGACCAGACGCAGTTGCAGCAGGCCATCCTGCAGCTGAAAAACCTTGAGGCTGATTATAAGCGGATCGACACGCTTTACAAGGTTGGCAGCGTTACCGGGCAACAGTTTGACCAGATCAGCATGCAGTATGAGGTGGCCATGAGCAACGTGGATTACCTGAAGGAGAACACGCGCCTTCTGGCGCCATTCAACGGGGTGGTTTCCGGCAAGTATTATGAGAACGGCGAGATGTATTCGGGAGCCCCCAACACCGCCGCCGGCAAGGCAGCCATCATCTCCCTGGTTCAGATCGACCCACTGAAGGCCATGATCAGCGTGCCGGAATCCTATTTTCCCCAGATCAGGGAAGGCATGGAAACAAAGATCATCTCCGACATTTACCCCGGGCAGGAATATACCGGTGTGATCATCCGCAGATACCCGACCATTGATCCCAACACCCATTCCTTCCAGGCAGAGATCCGGATCGACAATCCAGGACAGAAGTTAAGGCCGGGGATGTTCATTCGTGTCGACCTGGAACTTGGAGAAACGCAGGCACTGGTGGTCCCTGCCCTGGCCGTGCTCAAAATGCAGGGGTCCGATAACCGTTATGTCTTCGTGGAAGAGCAGGGACGTGCAAAAAGGATTGACGTCACTATAGGGCAGCGTTTCGACGACCAGGTGGAGATCATCTCTCCTGAACTGAAGGAGGGAAGCCGCCTCATCATCGCAGGGCAGGCCCGGCTGGTCGACGATGTACCGGTTGAAGTGGTAACCTAATAAGGGATCCGAGAAATTGTAAAATACCCTAACCCATTAAAGGCTGAAACAATGAGTATTTATAAAAGTGCCGTCAATAAGCCCATCACCACCCTCATGGTGTTCACTGCCGTGATCGTGATGGGACTTTATTCGCTGGTGCAGATTCCCGTGGACCTTTACCCGGAGCTGGAGCCCCCCTTTATCAGCATCATGACCACCTACCCGGGCGCCAATGCCTCCGATATCGAGACCAATATCACCAAGCCCATCGAAGATGCCATGAACTCTGTCGACAAGCTGAAGGAAGTTACCTCCGTTTCTTACGACAACCTTTCGCTGGTGACCCTTGAATTTGAATGGGAGACGAACCTCGATGAGTCGCTGAACGACGTGCGCAGCACGCTCGACTGGGTATACAATGAATTGCCGGAAGACTGCGACCGCCCGTCGATCTTCAAGTTTTCGACCAGTGCGATGCCCATCCTTTTTTACGCGGTGACAGCCGATGAGAGCTACCCGGGGCTGGAGAAGATCCTCGAGGAAAAGCTGATCAACCCACTGAACAGGATCGAGGGTATCGGGTCGATCGCGACCATGGGTACCCCCATCAGGGTGATCTATGTCGACCTGGATCCCCGTAAGCTGGATGCATATGCACTCACCCTCGAGCAGATCGCCAACACCATCAGCGCCGAGAACCTGAACATGCCCTCGGGAAATATCAAGATGGGGGAATCCGACTACCAGCTCAGGATCGAAGGCGAATTTTCGGAAAGTTTTGAAATAAATCATATCGTGGCCGGCAACGTGGCCGGCAAGCCCATCTACCTGCGAGATATCGCAACAGTGAATGATACCCTCAAGGACAGGTCGCTCGACGAAAAGATCAACGGGAAAAGGGGCGTCAGGCTTATGGTCATGAAACAGTCGGGCGCCAATACGGTAAGTATCGCCAGGCAGGTAAATGAGCAGATGGAAAAGTTGCTGCCCACGCTGCCTCCCGATATCAAGGTCGAACCCATCATGGACACTTCCGACTTCATCATGGGATCGATCAGCAACCTGTCGCAAACCCTGATGTGGGCCCTGCTGTTCGTGATCCTGGTGGTCTTGTTTTTCCTGGGCCGCTGGCGGGCAACGCTCATCGTCATCCTCACCATCCCGATATCGCTCATCGTTTCCTTCCTGTACCTTTATTTTGTTGACAGTTCGATCAATGTGATCTCACTCTCATCGCTCTCCCTCGCCATCGGCATGGTGATCGACGACGCCATCGTGGTGCTGGAGAACATCACCAAGCACATCGAGAGAGGCAGCAGCCCGCGCGAGGCTGCCATCTATGCTACCAACGAAGTGTGGCTGGCCGTGATCATCACCACCCTGGTGATCGTCGCCGTATTCTTTCCACTGACGCTGGTGGGCGGGATGACAGGGGTGCTGTTCAAGGAGCTGGGGTGGATCGTCACCATCACGGTGGTCACCTCCACCCTGGTCGCCATTTCCCTCACACCCATGCTCTCATCAAAACTCCTCAAGACCCGAAAAACGAAGGAGCGCAGGATGAATGCCCTTTATGACCGGACCATCAGGCGGCTGCTCGACTGGCTCGACAACTTTTACCAGAGGAATATCCGCTGGGCCCTTCGTCATAAGCGGTTCGTGGTCGTTTCCAGCCTGGCGATATTTGCCGGCAGCCTGTTTATCGGCGCCTTTTTCGTCGAATCCGACTTCATGCCCGAAAGCGACGAAAGCAGCCTGCGGGCGGCCATTGAATTACAAACAGGATTAAGGGTGGAAGAATCCATGAAAACAGCCCGCCAGATCGAAAAGATCATCCGGAAGCGCTATCCGGAAATCACCGTGGTCTCCGTATCTGCCGGCTCCGATGAGGAAGGCGGTTTTTTCTCGCTTTTCAACACCACAGGATCGAACCGGATCAATCTCATGTCGCGACTGGTCCCGGTCACGGAACGTGAACGTTCTGTTTTTGAGATCGCAGAGGATTTCCGCAACCAGCTCGATGCCATTCCCGAGATCATCAACTATTCGGTAGAAACTTCCAGCAGCATGTTCGGAGGAAGCGGCAACCAGGTGGATGTGGAGATCTTCGGATACGACTTTGAGCAGACCAACACGCTGGCCGAACAAATCAGTTTTAAGCTGAACAGTGTTCCCGGTGCAGAGGATATCTCCGTAAGCCGCGAAAAGGACAAGCCCGAGCTGCAGATCGTGCTCGACCGAGAAAAGCTTGCCCTGCACGGCCTTAACAGTGCCACGGTGTCGGCCTATATCAGGAACAGGGTCGACGGGCTGCAAGTGTCGAAATTCAGGGAAGAAGGCGACGAGTACGACATCATCGTACGCCTGGAAGAGGAATACAGGAACTCCATCACCGACCTGGAAGAGATCACCATCATGACCATGGCCGGCAACAGGATCAAGCTGAAAGAGCTTGGAGAAGTGAAGGAATACTGGTCGCCACCCAACATTGAACATAAGCGCAGGGAAAGGATCGTCAGGGTTTCGGCCAAGCCGGTGGGGATCTCCCTGGGGGAACTGGCCAACAGGATCAATGAAGAGATCGGCCGGATGGACATCCCTCCGGGCATTATGATCAATGTCGGGGGGGCCTATGAAGACCAGATGGAAGGTTTCCAGGACCTTTCGCTGCTGCTCATCATCAGCCTGATCCTGGTGTTTATTGTCATGGCATCGCAGTTCGAATCCTTTGCCATGCCGCTGGTGATCATGTTCTCCATTCCCTTTGCCTTTACCGGGGTGGTGCTCATCCTGTTCATCACCAACACCACGCTCAGCCTTATCGCCGGACTGGGTGCCGTGCTGCTGGTGGGGATCGTGGTCAAGAACGGTATCGTGCTGGTGGATTACATTAACCTGATGCGCGACCGCGGCCACGAACTTTACAAGGC
>CAZHYA010000047.1:10499-11206 GCA_964536525.1 uncultured Bacteroidales bacterium
CCGCCATGACCACCATCCTCGGGATGATGCCCCTGGCCCTCAGCACGGGCGAAGGGTCTGAGATCTGGTCGCCCATGGGCATCACCGTGATCGGGGGACTGGTATTCTCCACCATCGTCACCATGATCATCGTTCCCGTGATGTATGCCATCATGTCGAGGAGGGGTGAACGCGACAAGAAAACCAGGCTGAGGAAACGTTTTATATTCATGGACAAATAACCGTTCCCCGACAAGCGGGAGAAGAAAGGAATGTTATGAAAGCTGTTTTGATCGTATTCAACCAGGCCCATACCGAAAGGGTGGAGTATATGTTTGACATGCTGAACATCAAAGGCTACACCTGGTGGCAGGATGTGAAGGGCCGTGGGAGTGAGTCCGGCGAGCCGCGCATGGGCACCCACACCTGGCCCGAAATGAACTCGGCTGCCCTGAGTATCATCCCCGTTGAACAGGTGGAGGGATTACTTGATGCGGTCAGGAAGCTCGACGGCATCAGCCAGGAAATCGGGGTCAGGGCCTTCGTGTGGGACATTACCGGCACGGTTTGAGCAGCACTGCCTATCGATAAATGATCCATGGCAGGCTGCAGCTATTGACTTTTCTGATTCAGTATCTTATCTTTATAGGTTAGTCATTCATTTATTAACCCCTTAAAGCCATGCCTATGAAGAAGATTTACGCTTTATCCGTCATTATTATCCCTGC
>CAZHYA010000048.1:0-5951 GCA_964536525.1 uncultured Bacteroidales bacterium
ATGGCACTGGAGCGCAGGATCAATGAGCTGAGGAACGAGATCCGCGCCGAACATACCGAGAACCTCAAAAAAGGCGTTTACGACTTCAGTACCGGCATGGTGTTCAACGACCTTATCCATCATTGCGAAAAGATCGGCGATCATACCATCAACATCACCGAGACCCTGCAGGACTGATCATTTGGCAATGAAGCCTTCCCGGTCGAGCAACGTCCAGCCCGAAAGCCAGTTATAGGTATAAAAAGCCCCCTTGAACCCGGGGTCTTCAAACCATGCATCGGGATACGGACCAATGCTATCGAAAACGTTATCATTGGGGATCAGCCGGTAGGTTTCACCTTCCCTGCCGATCCCGGGATCCGCGATGGTGTTTCCGGCTGCTGTAAAATACGCCCTGAAGCTTTCATTCTGCTGGCTTACATCTTCACCTTCGTATGAAAATACTTCAAAAATCCCCTCAACAGTCTGGTTGCCAACATCGAAGAACACATTGTTATTGATATTCAGGTTGCCCTTCTCGAATTGCCGGTACGAGTCGCTGATGCCCTCCACGTATTCCACGTAACAACCCTTGTCCTGCAACACCAATACCGAGTTGGCGATGGTGCCTGCGCCGTTGAAGGAAAATTCGGCGACCTTTTTTCCGTTTCCTGCACCCCTGCCGATGAAGGTGCCGTTATAGATCAGGGGCATGGAATAGGGCTGTCCGGTCACGGGATCGATGCCGCCGGAGCACTCCAGGAGCTTATCCCCTTCGGCCGGGTATTGTATGGCCAGCCAGTACTGCCCTTTGCCCTGGTACCCATAATCGATGTCGAAAGCGTCGTCGCCGCAAAAGGCAACGGCAATATAGCGCAGGTTAACCGTTCCGCCGAAGCATTCCACTCCGTCGTCGGCACAGGAAACGACCTCCACATGGTCGATCACGGTACTGCTGCCAACCCCTCCCAGGGTGAGCCCGTTGATCTCGTTGCCTTCGCCAATGTTGGTCCCTGCATGGCGGATGGAAACATATTGGATGATCCCCGAATCGTCGCCGGGAAGCTCTCCGCCATACACGCCGCGGGGTTCGGTAAGGGGGATGCCTTCTATATGCGATTCGCCATTCGAAAGGTTCAAAGGGGCATTGCCGAGAATGATCAGCCCTCCCCACAGGCCCTGGGCATCAGCCGGGACCGACCCCTCCAGGTCGTCACCCTCAACGGTAAAGATGATGGGATCCGACGACGTGCCGCGTGCGATGATCTTTCCGCCACGAGCCACGATGAGGGCGCTGGCTGCAGTGCCCTGTCCGGTCTTTGCCCTGACCACCGTGCCGGCTTCAATGGTCAGCACCTGCCCGTCATTCACAAAGACGAAACCTTCGAGCAGGTACGACCTGTCGGCAGTCCAGGTTACCGTGCCGGTACCCTCCCCATTGTCGTTGATCACCAGCGATCCCTTATCGACCTCATAATTACTCTTCCGGCACGAGAAGGTAAGCAGGATGACCGTCATCAGCATCAGGACCGGAAAGAAACGAAAGATATTCATGCAGGTATTTATCATGTTCATGTTAATACTTGTATTCGAAATTCAGATAAAGATAAGATGCGTTCGCGGCATTTTTGGCATAAGGGACCCAATCCTGGTAGTTCAGTGCAATCTTCACCTGCCGGATGGGCGAATCTTGTATGCCGCGGATCCTCCTGCTGCCATCAGATGCCAGATCCCATGGCTGCTCCTCGTCGGGCAACACATTGGAATAGACCTGGTCGAACCTGGCAAAGACCTGCCAGTTGGAGGTGAAGTTCCATGAGCCGTAGGCCGAATAGCCATACTTGTCCTGGCCTTCACTATAATTATTATTCATCTGGTAGTTGTACTCTACGCCACCGATAAACTTATCCCTGTATTTGTATCCTGCAAATCCCGCAAAAGTCGTCTGCACGGCCCCGTTCCTGATATAATCGCCATAAACTCTCAGCACCAGCCCTTTCAGTGGAAAGACAGAGACCCCCAGGCCGGCTTTGAATGCATTGTCGGCCTGTAGCTTCGTATACCCTTCACCGTTGTAGATGCCGAAATCGGCATTCACCCTGTCGGTAAACTCGTAGGATATGCTCCAGCCAAGGTCGGCTGCCGGTCCGAACTCAAATTCGTCCATAAAGGATTTTTCGATGTACCTGTGGGCCCAGTATGCTTCCTGCAGCGAAAACGAATAAACATCCACGATCCCGAACTGGGTGGTGAGCTTTTTGTATTTATACCTCAGATAAGCATTCTTGAAATAAGCAAACCTCCTCAACAATGAATATTCGGAGGCATCGTTGGGGCTTCCTATGTCGAGCTTCAGGGCGATCTCATAGCGGGGCGTGAGGAAATACCTGTATCCGAAGTAAGCCCTCCGGATCTCGAAAGCGGCATCGTCGTCCTCACTGAATATGCCTGTATGAAAATTGGTGAAGATCCTGATGATCGGCTCACCGTGTGGTTTTTCATCGTCCGGCATACTTGCCTGGGCACGGACATGGAGAGAAGATATTAACAAAATGGCACACAATGTGGAAAAATAAACGTAATTTTTCATCCGGGGAAATCCTTGATTGATTTATTTTTAGTTGCAAAAGAATACCAAAAGTGATAATTTTTCGTCCTGGTTCAACAGTTTATCTGATGAATAAATTAACATTAAATTAACATTGCACGGACACCTTTATCGATCCGACTGTATATTTTTGTGACCTAATTCCCCATCTTGCCAATGGAAACCTTTTACCTGGTACTGGTCGTTGTACTTTTCATTCTCGCCATCTCTGACCTCATCGTGGGGGTGAGCAATGATGCGGTGAATTTTCTGAATTCAGCCATAGGTGCCAGGGCGGCCCCGTTCAAGGTCATCATGCTGGTAGCGGCCCTGGGCGTGCTGGTCGGCGCTACCTTCTCGAGCGGGCTGATGGAAGTAGCGCGTAAAGGGATCTTCCACCCCGGCATGTTCTTTTTCTCGGAGATCATGATCATCTTTCTGGCAGTGATGATCACGGATGTGATCCTGCTGGATGCCTTCAACACTTTTGGCTTGCCCACCTCCACCACGGTTTCCATCGTTTTTGAACTGCTCGGAGGTGCGGTGGCCATCTCCATCCTCAAGATCATGGCCACGACGGAACACAACATGGCCGACATTGGACAATACATCAACTCCGAGAAAGCCCTTGCCATCATCACCGGGATCCTGGTCAGCGTGGTGATTGCCTTTACCATAGGGGCTATAGTGCAATATATCGCCCGCCTGGCATTTTCGTTCAACTACAGAAAGAACTTGAAATACCTCGGCGCGCTCTGGGGTGGCGTCGCCATCACCATGATCGTATATTTCATGATCATCAAGGGTGCCAAGGGCGCCTCGTTCATGAGCGAAGAGGTGCAGCAATGGATAGAATCGAACACCGGGCTGTTGATCATGGTTAGTTTTGTGGCCTGGACCCTGATCTTCCAGGTACTGACCATGACCTTTAAAAAGTTCGATCCCATGAAGGTGATCGTCCTCATCGGCACCTTTGCCCTGGCCATGGCCTTTGCCGGCAACGACCTCGTGAACTTCATCGGGGTACCGCTGGCAGGCTTTGCTTCGTTCATGGATTTCAAGGACTCGGGCATTGCCGCCGACGGCTACCTGATGACGGCCCTGTCGGGACCAATCAAGACCAAGACCTATATGCTGCTGCTCGCGGGGCTGGTTATGGTCATCACCCTGTATAAATCGAAGAAGGCACAGTCGGTGGTGACCACTTCGCTTGACCTGAGCCGGCAGGGTGAAGGCAGCGAACGTTTCACTTCCACCCTCTTCTCCAGGTTGTTGGTACGGCATACGCGCATGGCTGCCAGGGGCATCAACAGCATGATCCCCGACAAGGTCAAGAACAAGATCGAGTCGCGGTTCGACCTTGATAAGGTAAGGGAGAGCAACATCAGGCAACAACGGAAAGACGCCAGTTCCTTCGACATGATCAGGGCCTCGGTCAACCTGGTGGTGGCCAGCATCCTCATCGCCTTCGGGACCAGCCTCAAGCTGCCCCTGTCAACCACTTATGTCACCTTCATGGTGGCCATGGGAACCTCGCTCGCCGACGGAGCCTGGGGGCGCGAAAGTGCAGTGTACAGGGTCACCGGCGTGCTGTCGGTCATCGGCGGATGGTTCCTCACGGCCCTCACCGCATTCACCGTTGCCTTCCTGGTAGCCATGGTGATATACTTCGGAGAGATGTATGCGATCATCGCACTGCTGCTGGTGTCGGCATTCATCATCTTCCGCACGCATACCCTGCACAAAAAAAGGGAAACAAAGAAATCAGAAAGTACAAAGGCTGTCGATAACGATGAGCTGATCAACGGGAAGAACATCGTCGACAAGTGTTCAATAACCGTGACCGAGATCCTGCAGGAAGTTCCTCAATCCTTCTTCTCGGTGATCAAGGGGCTGGCCAACGAAGACCTGAAGAAGCTCAGGAAAAAGAGCAAGGAGGCAAATGCGCTCAACAAGAAAGCCAAATACCTGAAGGATAATATCCACTATACCATCGATAAGCTTGAAGAAGACTCTGTCGAGACCGGCCATTTCTACGTCCAGGTGCTCGACTTCCTGCGCGAGATCACCAGGTCGGTGTACTTCATCACCAAATCGTCGTTTACCCATGTCAACAACAACCACAAGGGCCTGCTGCCCGAACAGGTAGAGGAACTGAATCAGCTCAATGCAAGGATCGCCGAACTGTATTCCGACATCCTGAAGTCGATAAGGGATCATCAGTACAAAGCCATCGACAGCCATGTGAAGAAGCAACAGGCGATCCTCGACATGATCGAGCACATCAACAAAAAGCAGATCAAACGCATCAAGGATCATGAGGCAGGAACGAAGAACAGCCTGATGTACCTTGGCATCCTCGGCGAGTTGAAGAACGTGCTTTTCTATACCATCAACCTGCTCAAGTCACAGAGGGATTTTATCCTTGAACAGGAAAACGGTGAAAAGGATTCATAAGCGCCTTGATCCCCTTACCATCCTTTCCTTGCCCTGCATGTCGTTGCGGATCTCTACCCCCGAATATCCGTTTTCTTGCAGCAATTCCGCCACTGCCGTGGCATAGGCTTCATTGCACTCGAAATACAACCTCCCCCCTTCTCCCATGTGGCCTGATGAAAGGTCAACAATATGTCGGTAAAAAAGCAGCGGGTCCTCATCCACAAAAAGGGCAATGGCAGGCTCGTGCCCGCTCACGTTGGGAAGCATCCTTTCCCTGTCGGCAGGGGTCACGTAGGGAGGGTTGCTGACGATGATATCATAGGTATCCAGGACCTTACAGGCTTCGGCATCGAGGATGTCGAGGCATTTAAAATCAATTTCGGCGCCCAGGGCCAAAGCATTTTCCATGGCGATTTTCAGTGCGGCATCAGAGATGTCGATCGCATGGACAGCAGCCACAGGCAAATGTTTTTTAAGGGTGATGGCGATGCAGCCGCTGCCGGTGCCCACATCGAGGATGCGCAAAGGCCGTTGCATGCCGGGATGGTCGTGCAGCACCCAGCCGACCAGCTCCTCCGTTTCGGGCCTTGGGATAAGTACGGATGGATCAACGTGGTACTGGTCGCCGTAAAACCATGCTTTTCCAGTGATATATTGCAGCGGCTCATGGCGCTTCAGCCGCCTGAGGGCCTGCTGAAGGAAGAAGAGCTCCGACGCGGAAAGCCTGCGGCCGTTCTCGAGCACCAACTGCGATGGCGATAAGCCCGTAAGGTGCATGAACAGCCCCCTGACAATGCCTTTGATCTCCCCCCCGGGATATAACCCACTCAGTTCAGCCCTCATGAGGGCCTGGAGCTCACCCAGTTCGGCCTTGCGGATTTCCATCAGCCGAAATTAACGATTTTCCTTATATTTGGAAATGAAAACCCGGGTATACGGTTCCCGG
>CAZHYA010000048.1:5961-8407 GCA_964536525.1 uncultured Bacteroidales bacterium
GACCCACTACCCAGGACCCGGAACCTGAAGTATTACGGGAAAGAACCGTCGCTATATTAAATCTATATGGTAGTATCATTAAGCATTAAGCATTAAAAATTAAAAATTAAAAAAATATGCAGGGCGACGTACTCATCATCAACAACTACCACCGCAAGGCCGCCAGACAGGCTGTGGACCTTCTGCTGCCCGAGATCATCGGGAGGGACGGGAAATATTTCATCACCGTGGCCGGCGAATCAGGTGCAGGGAAATCGGAGGTGGCGGCCTCCATCGCCGGCGAGCTGGAGAAAAAGGGCTACCCTGCATACGTTATTCAGCAGGATGATTATTTCGTATACCCACCGCTGACCAATGCCGGCAAGCGCAGGGAAGACATCGGATGGGTGGGGATGCAGGAGGTGAAGCTCTTCCTCCTCGACGAGGAGATCGCCGCCATCAGGAACGGGATCACCAACATCGAAAAGCCCCTGGTGATCTTTGGCGACGACCGCATCACCTCCGAGAAGGTGGATTTTGCCCCTTACAGGGTGATCATCGCCGAGGGCACGTATACCACTGCCCTCAGGAATGTCGACACGCGCATCTTCATCGACAGGGACATCGACGATACGCGAAAAGCGAGGAAGAAGAGGGCCCGTGAAGAGCAGGACGACTTCCTGGAAAAGATCCTGACCATTGAGCACCGTATCATCAGTGCCCAAAAGAAGGACGCCGACATCATCATCACTAAAAACTTCGATGCCATAAGAAAGGACAATCATGACGGATAGGATCAAGCGCATTGCCATGCTCAGCACCCACGGGTATTTCGACCCTATGCCCAAGCTTGGCAGGACCGATACGGGCGGACAGGTGGTATATGTGCTGGAGCTGGCCAAGGCGCTGGCGGCTTCCGGCTACCTGACCGACATTTATACGAGGTGGTTCGACCCTTCGCAAAAGCAGATCGATCCCGTGCCCGGGCATCCCGGCGTGAGGGTGATCAGGATCCCTGCAGGGAAATGGGAGTTCATCCCCAAGGAGTACATCTACGACGTGCTGCCCGAGCTGGCGGAAAATATGGTTGGCTTCATCAGGGAACAAAAGCTCGACTACGATATCTATCACGGGCACTATGTGGATGCCGGCATCGTAGCGCTCGACGTGGCAAAAGCCTTCGGCAGGCCGGTTTACTTCACGGCCCATTCGCTGGGGGGCTGGAAGCGCGACCAGATGGGCGGCGACCCTGACGAAATGGAGCTGAAATTCAACTTCAGGCACAGGATCGGCGAGGAGATCAGGATATTTGAAAATGTGAACGGGCAATCGCTCACCTCCATCGTGCAGCGCGAAAAGCTCAATGAGTTATACGGCTACGACGCCGAAAACATTGTGATCATCCCCCCGGGGGTCGACATCCATTATTATTACCCCGGGAAGGAAGGGGCGAAAGCCGTAAAGACCTCCCTGCCCGAAAGATACGTGTTCTGCCTGAGCCGCATCGACACCAACAAGGGGCACGACCTGCTGTTGCAGGCATGGGACATCGTAAGGAAGGAGGTGGCAGATGTTGACCTGGTGATCGGCGGCGGGTCGCCCGATCCCAAGCCCAGGGAGCTGAGCGTTTTTGCCACCATCGACCGCATCATCAACGAAACGGGCATGCAGGACCGCGTGGTGCGGATAGGCTATGTCCCCGACGGGATGATGCGCACCTACTACCAGCAGGCCATGCTCTTTGTGATGCCGTCATTGTTTGAACCATTCGGCATGACCAGCCAGGAGGCCATGGCATGCGGCACGCCCGTAGTAGCCTCAAAGTTCGGTGGCATCAGGAACATCATCAACGACGGAGAAAACGGGCTACTCGTCGACCCTTCCGATCCAAACGAATTTGCTTCGGCCATCACCAGCCTGATAAAAGACGAAAAGCGGCGCAGGGAGATCGGGGTGAACGCCGCCAGGGTGATCCGTAATGAATACAGCTGGGAGGCCATCGCCCGGCGCCATATTGACTTTTACCATAAATTTATGTAAACCATGGACCTCATGGCCAAACTTCAGGAGCTGGCGAACACGGGAAGGACTGCGGCATTGTGCACCATCGTGGAGACCAACGGCTCCACACCCAGGAAATCCGGCAGCAAGATGATCGTGACCGCCAAGATCGCCATCAGCATCATGGCAAGGATCATCGACAAAAAAAAAGCATAACGAAGCAAGAAGATGATATTCCTGATCCTGACCATCCTTCAGTCGACTGCCATTTTCGTGGTGATGAAGCTGTTCACCAGGTTCAGGATCGACAACTGGCAGGCCATCACCGTGAACTATGTCGTGGCCGCAGCCTTTGGCTTCATCATCTATCGCGGTCCACCTGTATTCTGCCCCTGGTAAAGACGCACAATATCATAGAGATTTAAGACATCCCAGCCCTCTGTTAATCTATTGACAGTGAATATAG
>CAZHYA010000048.1:8417-11050 GCA_964536525.1 uncultured Bacteroidales bacterium
ACGTCAGCCCGTCCGTGATCATAGGCAGGCCATGGTTTGAATTTGCATTGCTGCTGGGGCTTACCTTCATCCTCACTTTCATCATCTTTGCCCTTTCGGCACAGAAGGTTGGCGTGGCGCTGACTTCTGTGGCCAGCAAAATGTCGGTGGTGGTGCCGGTGATTGCGGGTATTATCCTCCTGGGTGAAAGGGTGAACCTGCTGACAGGCCTTGGCGTGCTGACGGCGCTGATTGCCTTCTACCTCACCCTGGGCCGTGGGAAAAAGAGCTCATTCCCAAAGCAATATGTCATTTTTCCGCTGCTGCTCTTCATCGGCAACGGGGTGAACGACTCACTGATGAAGTTTACCGAATACCACTTTGTTGACGACACCAACGACCTGATCCTCTTCCTGTCGATGGTGTTCCTGGCCGCACTCGTCCTGGGACTGATCAACAGCGCGCTCCGTTACGCCAGGAGGAAGTACATCATATCCGGAAGAAACATCGTGGCGGGCATCATCCTGGGCCTGCTCAACTTCGGGTCGACATTTTATATCCTGAAGTCGATGGGATTGTACGACAGTGCCGTGGTGTTTCCCATCGCCAATGCAGGCATCGTCAGCCTGAGCGCCCTCACCGGATTCTTCGTATTCAGGGAAAAACTCAGTGGCAAGAACATTGCCGGCATCGTGCTGGCCATCATCGCCATCATATTGATCGCCATCGCAACATCCGACATGCTATGATGTTTGAAGACGAATACAAAACCATCAGCGGACGCTCCGAAGGGATATTCAAGGACAGGGGCAGCAAGTTCATCGCCATCGCCCTGCCGGCACACAGCGAAGAAGAGGTGAAAGACATGCTCGAAAACCTTCGGAAGGAATACCATGATGCACGCCACCATTGTTATGCCTACGTGCTGGGCTTCGACAAATCGGCATACCGTTTTAACGACGACGGTGAGCCTTCGGGCACCGCAGGCAGGCCGATACACGGGCAGATACTCTCGCACGACCTGACCAACGTGCTCGTAGTGGTGGTGAGGTATTTCGGAGGCATCAAGCTGGGGGTGCCGGGGCTGATCAGGGCATACAAGACGGCAAGCCAGGAAGCCCTTCAGCATGCCGCGATTACGCGACATACGGTGAACGATGTGTATCAACTGACTTACGATTATCCGCTGATGAACGACGTGATGCGCATTATCAAGGAAGAGGAACTGGATGTTGTTGAGCAGGATTTTCAGCTAAGCTGCAGGCTGGTGTTCAGGGTCCGGAAAAACCACAGCACAAAAATCTTCGACCGTTTCAGCAGCCTTCATGGTGTCAGGATCGGCTATTTAAAAACAGTCTGATTATAAACAAGCGTTCCGTGAGGCTTCACAGAAACCGGCCCGAAAAAAAAATGCATTTTTTTCTCAGAAAAAAAATGAAAAAGTAGAAAGCCTGAACAAAATGTATTACTTTTAATGACCCTGCCAAAAAGGTGTCAGTCAGATGTATAAATGCAGCAGGAATGAATGGGCCCCGGCGCCCAATTATATACGACAAAATTTTTAATAAGTCAATAGCATATAGTGTTTTTTTTAAACTTTTTTTAAATCATTTTTGTTAACTAAATTGAACTGCCAGATACAGGATTTGGAGACCGGGGAAACCTGCTGAGACACAGCAACACATAGTAAAAACCTAGAGCTGGAATCTTTTAATATTTTCGATTGCTAATGGAAAAGAACGCCATTGAGGTATGGGAAAGTTGTCTGAAAATTATCAAGGACAACATACATTACCAGAGTTTCAAAACCTGGTTTGTCCCGATCCAGCCTCTCAAGCTCGAAAATAATGTGCTGACGATCCAGGTGCCCAGCCAGTTCTTTTATGAATGGCTTGAGGAGCACTACATCAATCTGTTGAAGAAGACCATCAGGAAGGAGCTGGGCCAGGAGGGCAGGCTGGAATACAGCATCATCATGGATAATTCCTTCCAGTCGGCCAATCCCTATTCCATCAGGGTTCCCACCTCCAACAGGAAGGCCGTAAAGAACCCTTCCGTGCCCATGCCTATCGACATCAACCGGAACGGGGCAAAGGAGATCCCTAATCCTTTCATCATCCCCGGGCTGAAGAAGATCAATGTGAATTCGCAGTTGGTCGACTCCTATTCGTTCGATAATTTTGTGGAAGGCGACTGCAACCGGCTTGCACGTTCGGCAGGATTTGCGGTGTCGGAAAATCCCGGGAAAACATCTTTCAACCCGCTGCTGATATACAGCGACGTGGGCCTCGGGAAGACGCACCTGGCCCATGCCATTGGGATACAGGTAAAAACGAACTTCCCCGAGAAGACGGTCCTCTATGTTTCTACGGAACAGTTCATGGCACAGTATATCGACTCGGTGAGGAACAACAACCAGAACGACTTTGTGCATTTTTACCAGATGATCGACGTGCTCATCATCGACGACATACAGTTCCTGGCAGGCAAGGAGAAGACTCAGGACGTATTCTTCCACATCTTCAACCACCTGCACCAGAAGAGCAACCAGATCGTACTCACCTCCGACAAACCGCCGGTGGAAATGAAAGGAATCGAACCGCGGCTCCTTTCCCGGTTCAAATGGGGATTATCCGCCGACTTACAGGTTCCCG
>CAZHYA010000049.1:0-10961 GCA_964536525.1 uncultured Bacteroidales bacterium
CACCGCGCCGCACATCGCCTCCAGCGTTTCCATCACGAAGCGGATACGCGCCTGGGGTCCGCCGCCATAGCGATCCTGGCGTAGATTGGTGCCGGAAGAGAGGAACTGCGCGGGCAGATAACCGCTGGTGCAATGCAGTTCGACCCCATCGAAGCCCGCTGCGATCGCGTTGTGCGAGGCCGTGGCGAACTCCTCAATCACGCCCGGAATTTCCGCAAGCAGCAGTTCGCGCGGCTGATCGAAATCGGCCATGCCCGCAGCGGTCACTATCTGGCCCCGCGCGCGGATCGGTGACGGCGCCACCGTCTCCGCGCCCGCCCGTTTGTTCAGATGGCTGGCGATCCGGCCGACATGCATGATCTGGAGGACGATGCTGCCCCCTTCCGCGTGGACGGCATCCGTGACCTTGCGCCAGGCGGCGCGGGTTCAACGCCAAGGTGCCAACAGAAGACCCTGATAACATATACCTTAACATGGCCACCGACACGGCCTGGATCGCCACCGGGGGCGCGTATCATTCCGCCCTGTTCTCCATTTTCGGGAGGGTGACCTATGATTATAAGGGAAGGTATGCTTTTACAGGGATCTTTCGGCGCGACGGGTCCTCCAAGTTCGGGCCCAACAACCGTTACGGGAATTTCCCTTCAGTAGGGGTGAGCTGGCTGCTGAGCGAAGAGCCTTTCATGCCCGACCTCGGGCCGGTAAACTTTATCAAACTCAGGGCCAGCTGGGGCATTAACGGTAACCAGGAGATCGGTAACTACCAGTTCGTATCCTATATAGATAAAAGCCGCAGGTATATTTTTGGCGGCGGCAGTACGATCGGTGCATCACCTGCCTACATCGAGAACAAGGATATCCGCTGGGAACAGTCCGAACAGCTTGACCTGGCCCTCGACCTCGGGATGTTCGACGACAGGCTGACGGCTACCTTTGATTATTACATTAAGAACACCCACGACCTGCTCGAGCAGATCCCGATACCCGCTCACGTAGGGAATGACCCGTCCTTTGCCAACGTAGGCAGCGTGCAGAACAAGGGGGTTGAAATGGCCGTGAACTGGCGGCATATCCTGAAGAAGGTGCGTTATTCAGTTGGCGTCAATGCCGCGTATAACAAAAACAAGATGACCAAGATCGGGAATGAAGATAAAACACTTAACGGGGCCACCTGGGCTGTTGCGGGTTTTGTGACCCGCTCAGAGGAGGGCCTGCCGATAGCCTATTTCTGGGGTTATCAAACCGATGGCATCTTCCAGAATATGAATGAAGTCTACCAGCATATTGGTGCCGACGGCTCCCTGTTACAGCCCAAAGCCCAGCCCGGCGACGTGAGATTCGTGGATGTGAACAGCGACGGCGTGCTGGATGAAAAAGACCGCACCATGATCGGCAATCCCACCCCCGACTGGACCCTGGGGTTCAATGGTACGGTTGAATATTTCAATTTCGACTTATCCTTTCTCTGGACCGGTGCCTTCGGACATCAGATCTTCAACGGCTCGCAACGACAGGACCTGCAGTACACCAACCGTACGACGGAAATCCTCGACCGTTGGACAGGAGAGGGTACCTCTGACGAGATCCCGCGGTATACCTGGCTGGATGCCAACAACAACTATCGCGTGTCTGACCTCTATATCGAGAACGGTTCCTATTTGAGGCTTAAAAACCTGCAGCTGGGATACACCCTGCCCAAAAAGGTGCTCGAACGGCTCAGTGCCGTTACCTGGCGTTTCTTCGTTTCGGTGGAAAACCTCGTGACGATCACCGGCTACAGCGGAGCTGATCCCGAGATCGGGGCCATGGGTTCATTCGACATTGGCATCGACAGGGGTATCTATCCACAGGCCAGGACCTTCCGCCTGGGAACAACAATCACTTTTTAACCGGAAAAACTTCACGTCATGAAAAAATATAAATACATCATCATCCTTTCAATGGCGCTTGCCTTTTCCATGATGGCATGCAAGAAAGAGTTCCTGGAACGCAATCCGCTTGACCAGGAGACCACTGCGAACTTTTATAATACAGAAGAAGGCGTCATGGCCGGTTTGGTAGCGGTGTATGACGTGCTGGGGTACCAGTCGACACCGGGCATTTCCTGGGCACCGTTCATCACCATGTCCGACATCCTTTCCGACGACTCCTACGCCGGCGGCGCTGATGCCAACGATGGTATGGACGAGGATGAACTGAACAATTTCAATATCCCCACAACAAACCAGATCGTGCATTCCATCTGGATAAAGAACTACATTGGGATATACCGGGCCAATCTTTTGATGGAAAGGATCGACGATTGTGATCCGACCCCTGAATTCAAATCCCGAATTGTTTCCGAATGCAAGTTCATGAGGGCTTATTTTTACTTTGAGCAGGTTCGTTTTTTTGAAAACATCCCGCTGATCACCAAAACACTGAGCCCATCGGAATACGACCAGCCACAGGCGCCTCCTGCAGCGGTGTATAACCAGATCGCTGCCGACCTGGTGGATGCCATCAACGGCCTGCCCGACTTCGTCCCTGCCGCGGAAGCAGGAAGGGTAACCAAATGGGCTGCTGAAGCCTTGCTTGCAAGGGTATATCTTTTCTACAACGGGGTTTACAATGCCGAACTGAACGCCAATGGCGTTGAGATCAACAGAAGCAAGGCCCTCGAATATCTCGAAGACCTGATCACCAGCAGCGGGCATGACCTGTTCGAGAATTATGAAACCAATTTTAAAAAGGATGGAGAATTCGGCAAGGAGTCGGTGTTTGAGATCTCTTATGGCGACACGCCGGCCTGGTGGGACTGGGGGTATGTGCGCGGCGGCGAAGGCAACCTCTCGGCCCAGATGCAGGGACCTCGTGTTACAGGATCGGAAAAGTGGGACAGGGGCTGGAGTTTTGGCACCGTGAGCCAGAAACTGGTTGACGACCTTCAGGGCGATCCGCGGCTCTATTATACCGTGCTCTTCGAAGACAGCCTCGACGGAACCCTCGTCAAAGGGTATCAGCATACCGGCTACTATTCAAAAAAATACAGCTCGGATGCTGAACACTGGGGTGCCGACGGGCAATTTGAACTCAACAGGACCTGCAACCACCGTGTGATCAGGTATTCCGACGTGTTGCTCATGGCAGCGGAATTGGGAAGTGCCAATGCACAAGAATACCTCGATAAGGTGCGCGACAGGGTTGAAATGCCAAGTGTTCCGGCTACGCCCGAGAATATCCTGCGCGAAAGAAGGCTTGAACTTTCACTGGAAGGGATCAGGTACTTTGATGTGATCAGGCAGGGGATGAATGTGGCCAGCCAGGAGCTGACCGTGATCGGGGTTCGCGGACCCCAGTATATCGGCGACCAGGTGATCTTCGATGTTACCTTCAATCCGGCAACCAAGGGTTTTCTTCCTATTCCGCAAAATGAGTTCGACCTCTCGGGAGGCACATTCGTACAAAACCAGGGCTATTAGGAAAAACTGTTGAACATGTTCCCCTACAGCGTCATACCGGCATTTTTTATCCTGGTATCTGCGGTCCTTATGCCCGCTTGTAACCAGCGGGAGGATCCTGATCCCACAGAAGCCAGGATAGAGGGCATGCTGCAGCAAATGAGCCTCGAAGAAAAAATTGGCCAGCTGCAGCTTGTCCACAGTCCGGGCGGCGGCCAGTCTGAAAACCTGCTGGCCGGCATCAGGGAAGGTGCTGTCGGCGCCGTGTTGAATGAAGCAAGGCCAGGGGTGATCAGAAAGATGCAGCAGGCTGCCGTCGAAGAAAGCCGGCTGGGCATTCCACTGCTTTTTGGCCGCGATGTGATCCATGGTTTCAAGACCATTTTCCCGGTAAATATTGGCCTGGCGGCCACCTTTAACCCTGAGCTGGTAAGGAATGGAGCATACATCGCCGCAAAGGAAGCTTCAAGCACCGGCATCAACTGGAACTTTGCCCCCATGATCGATGTTTCAAGGGACCCCCGCTGGGGCCGGATGGCCGAAAGTTTTGGTGAAGATCCCCTGCTTGTAACAGAAATGGGACTGGCCATGCTGAAAGGCATTCAGCTTGACCTTCTGCAAGACGACCGGAAGATGGCAGCCTGTGCCAAACATTTTGCGGGATATGGTGCCGCAGAGGGCGGCAGGGATTATAACACCGCCAGCATCCCGGATATTGAACTCTGGAACACGTATTTCCCTCCATTCAAAGCCCTTGAAGCAGCCGGCATAATGACCTTCATGGCGGGATTCAATGAGCTGAACGGCGTGCCGGCATCCGGCAATGCCTTTCTTTTAAAAGATGTACTGAAAAATCGCTGGGGTTTTGAAGGCCTGGTGGTGAGCGACTGGGCTTCGATCGCAGAAATGCGTGTGCACGGATATGCCGCTGATGACAGCGAAGCCGCCATGAAAGCCATGGTGTCAGGCCTGGATATGGAAATGGCCGGTACCACCTACCGCGATCACCTGCCCAACCTCATCGCCTCCGGCGCCGTTGATATGGAAATGATCGACGATGCCGTTCGGAGGGTGCTGAGGGTTAAGATCGCGCTGGGCCTCTTCGAAAATCCATATGTCGACATGGAAGCAGTCATCACCAACCCGCCGGCGGAACACCTTGAGCTGGCAAAAAATACGGCCATCGAAAGCTTTGTCCTGCTCAGGAACGAGGGACAGGTGCTGCCATTGGACCAGGGAATAGGGAAGCTGGCGGTGATCGGGCCCATGGCCAACGATCGATATGAACAACTTGGAACCTGGATCTTCGACGGCGATACCAATTTGAGCATCACACCGCTGACGGCACTGCAGGGATTGCTCGGGAAGGAAAGGATAACCTATGCAGCCGGACTTGCAACAACACGTTCGAGAGACACACAGGGTTTTTCTGAGGCCGTCATGGCCGCCAGGGGCGCCGATGCATGCATTGTATTTGCAGGAGAGGAATCCATCATTACCGGGGAAGCGCACAGCAGGGCCTTTCTAAACCTGCCCGGGGCTCAGGAGGAGCTGATCCAAGCTGTTGCAGCCACCGGTAAACCTCTTGTCATGGTGGTGATGACTCCGCGGCCATTATGCATTGGGGAGATCGCTGCCTTTACCGATGCGGTCCTTTATGCCTGGCATCCCGGCAGCATGGCCGGCCCTGCCCTGGCCGAGGTATTGTTTGGCAAGATATCGCCATCCGGAAAACTGCCTGTGACCTTTCCTAAGGCCCCCGGGCAGATACCCGTCTATTACGCGCACAAGAACACGGGACGGCCACCCAGTGACGATTCATTCGTGCATATCGATGACATCCCCGTGCGAAGCTTCCAGACATCGATCGGCAATACCAGCCATTACCTCGACATTGGATTTGAACCGCTATATCCCTTTGGATTTGGCCTGTCGTACACCCGCTTCGAATATGATGATCTCCGCTTGTCGGCCGACAGCATTGGCCAGGGTGAAGAGATCATGGTTAGCGTCATGTTATCCAATACCGGGCAGTATGATGGCGATGAAGTCGTACAGTTGTATGTGCGCGACCTCGTTGCATCCGTTACACGGCCGGTAAAGGAGCTGAAGGATTTTCAAAAGGTCAGGGTAAAGGCCGGCGAATCCAAAGAGATCAGCTTTGTGCTTAAGACTGACAACCTTGGATTTTACAACGGGAAAGGAAAATACATGGTCGAAGCGGGAGCGTTTCAGCTATGGGTCGGCGGTAGTTCAGAGGCGGAACTCACCTCCACATTTACAATTAGCAATTAAACGATGACAAAGCAGACAAAATACACTGTAAAGATATCCCTGATCGTAGCCATGGGAGGGTTTCTCATGGGCTTCGATGCCTCGGTGATATCTGGGGTGATCAAATTCATTGAACCTGAATTTGCCTTGACGAAATTGCAGCTCGGATGGGCAGTCAGCTCCCTGACCCTTACCGCTACGCTGGCCATGATGGTGGCCGGCCCCCTGAGTACGATATACGGACGTAAGCCCGTGCTGAAGGTCACGGCTGCATTATATGCGGTTTCGGCGCTGGGCTCCGCGTTGGCGCCTGATTTTGTGAGCCTGGTCATCGCAAGGATGATCGGCGGACTTGGCGTGGGCGCATCCCTCATCATCGCTCCCATGTATATCGCCGAGGTTTCCCCTCCTGCCGTCAGGGGAAGAATGGTTTCCTTCAACCAGCTGAACATCGTGCTGGGGATCTCCGTGGCTTTCTTCACCAATTACCTGATATTGAAAGCCGGTCAATCCGGCAGCTCCTGGTCGCAGGCTTTATTGATCGACAAATTCCAGTGGCGATGGATGCTCGGACTCGAATTCGTTCCTGCACTGCTGTACTTCCTTTTCCTGTTTATTGTCCCGGCCAGCCCCAGGTGGCTAATCATGAAAGGCCGCGAACAGGAAGCCCTGGTTACCCTGACGAAAGTATCGAGCGAGGCACAGGCCCTGAAAGATGTTGAGGCCATAAAAACATCGCTGACGGGCGAAAAAAGGAAAAGGAAAGTACCGGTGTCGGCGCTGTTCAAGCCCGCACTCAGACTGGTGCTCACCATCGGGATCGTGATCGCCATACTGCAACAGATCACAGGAATAAATTCAGTGTTCTTCTATGCGCCCATGATCTTCGAACAGTCGGGCATTGGCACCGATGCTTCCTTCTCGCAAGCGATACTGGTCGGGCTGACCAACCTGGTCTTTACCGTGCTGGCCATGGTGTTCATCGACAGGTTTGGCAGGAGAATACTGTTGCTCTTCGGACTTACCGGCATTGCGGTCAGCATGTTCGTGCTTTCCTATGGATTTGGTTCTGCCACCTATACCCTCTCGGAAGATGCGATCAGCGAATTGCCCGAAAATATCGACCGCTCAAAGGCGGCAGCACTGGCCGGGAAGACATACAACAGCGACATTGCCTTTAAAGCTGCAGTGGAGGAAGCATTTGGTGAGGCCAAGGCCAAAGAGGTTGAATCAAGCCTTATTGCAGCCACCATCAGCATGAACTCACTGTTGATCCTGCTGGGCATTATCGGCTTCGTCGCCTCATTTGCTGTTTCGCTGGGCCCGGTGATGTGGGTGCTCTTCTCGGAGCTTTTCCCGAATTGGATCCGTGGGCTTGCCATATCATTTGCGGGATTTATCAATTCCGGGATCAGCTTTCTGGTCCAGCTGGTTTTCCCATGGGAGCTGGCTGTATTCGGCAGCTCGGTCACCTTCCTCATTTACGGCGTGTTTGCTGCCATAGGGCTGTTCTTTGTGATGGCGCTGATCCCGGAAACCAAGAACAAATCGCTGGAGGAGCTTGAAACGATGCTGGTGCGTAACAAAAAGCCTTCCGGCACCTGAAAAGCGGTTGACAATGAAAAGATCTTTAAAACATGTAAATACGAATCAAATGATAAGAATCTGTAAATTTTTTGCTGTTGTCCTCATGGCCTCCCTGATGTGGGGATGCCATGTAAATGGGATCAACTCTGATAAGCCCGGGCCTTCTGAAGTGGAATTGAATCATGACGGTGAAAGGTTCCGCCTTTTGGTCGATGGTGAACCATTCTACATAAGGGGAGCCGGCCTCGAAGGAGGCGACATTGAAAGACTGGCCCGGTATGGTGGTAATGCCATGAGAACCTGGCGGACCGACAACCATTTCCGGACCGGTCAGGAAATACTGGATGAGGCCCAAAAGCACGGCATCATGGTGTGTATGGGCATAGAGATCGGCAGGGAAAGGCATGGCTTCGACTATGATGATTCTGTTGCAGTGAGGCAGCAGTTCGAATATGCCAGGAACGAGGTCCTGAAATATAAAGACCATCCTGCGCTGCTGGCCTGGGGTATCGGTAACGAACTGAACCTTCATTACACTAATCCGGGGGTCTGGGACGCCGTCGAGGAGATCTCCGGGATGATCCACCGGATCGACCCGAATCATCCCACCACCACCATGCTGGCAGGGGCACAGAAAGCGCTGATCCAAGTCGTTAAGGAGCGCTGCCCTTCGCTGGATTTCCTCAGCTTCCAACTGTACGGCGATATTGTGAACCTGCCGAAATACATCGAAGAGAGCGGCTACCAGGGCGCCTTCGTGGTTTCGGAATGGGGCGCTACCGGGCACTGGGAGGTGGCCAAAACGGAATGGGGAAGGCCCATTGAACAGACAAGCCACGAAAAAGCCCTGGCTTATAAGGCGAGGTATGAGGAGGTGATCGCCTCATAAGCAGATCAATGCCTGGGCTCATTCGTATTCCTGTGGGGGCAAAAGCAGGAACGCACCCCTACCTGGTACGGCATGTTCCTGGAAACCGGCGAAAGCACGGAATCAACGGATGTGATGCAGTTTGTCTGGACAGGCGAGTGGCCCGAAAACAGGTCGCCGATGCTGAAAGGCTTTCTCCTTAACGGCAAAACGGCCTATGATAATGTAAGACTCGTGCCGGAGCATAACTGCGAAGCCGTGGTAATGGTAGACGATCATGAGGGTGACCCACTGATCTACCGGTGGGAGATCCTACCGGAAGTGCCAGAGACCATGCAAAGTGACGGGGGCGATTTCGAGCAGAGGCCGCAAAGCATCATGAACATCGAATCCGCCGGTCAGCAGATCACCTTCAGGGCACCCGGGTCACCCGGCGAATACAGGCTGTTTGTATATGTCCTTGACGGGCATAACAATAGCGCAACGGCGAACATACCGTTCATCATTGATTAAGCATCCGACGAAGTAAACATTGGGATGAAGATGAAATATAACGACGACCTGCACAAAACAGGAGGGATTGCCGCAGGGGAGAAAAAAGGGCCACTATGGTATTTCCTTCCCGAAAATGACGGCTCTTTCGTGGCACCATATGCCGAATATATTTCGCGCTTGTATTTCCCCCTGATGAACCGTCATGGGATGAAATGCTCCATCACCCCGGAACTGAAAGGTGATATTGCATCAGCTTTCCAGAACTATCTCACGGTGGCCACTGTTACCGAAGAATTGCACCGCAACATTTCGGGCAGGAATTTCTGGGTTACGGTTGAGGGAAAGGCTCCATGGTCGGCAGCGGGCAACAGCGCCGGCCAGCGTCAAAAAAAGTGGACAGCCGAAAGAGACCAGAGCGAGATAGAAGGCAAAATAGGTGCTTTTATCAGTCGCAGGCAAAACCAGGCCCTCGGCATCGCAAGCGAGAACGTGGTTTTTGTACCCGACACGGACGATTTCGTGGAACTGATGAAGGTAAGCATAACCAACATTTCAGATAGGGCCATCAGGGTCACGCCCACATCAGCTACCCCGATCTTTGGACGACATGCCGATAATATCCGCGACCACAGGCAGGTTACCACCATGTTCCAGCAAATATTTGCTGAGAAACACGGGGTGAGGGTAAAACCAAAGATCGTCCACGACGAACATGGCCACTCGATAAACAGGATCCAATACGCCGTACTCGGGTTTGAAGAAGATGGCAGGAATCCTGAAGAAGTCTGGCCACTCATGATCGACTTTATCGGCGAAGGAGGCAGCCTTGACAATCCGCTTGCCGTTTTTGAGGAACTGCCTGCCCCGGCATATGCCGGAGGAGAATACGACGGGCAGGAGGCCATAGGCGCCATGCGGTTCGGAACGAAAGTACTGGCTGCGGGCGAATCGGCATCCTATATCATCCTCCACGGCATCACCGAAGATGCGAAAGATGTCTCCCGCTGGAAGGATAAATACGGCTCCGCAAGCCGGTTTGATGCCCACCTGGAGAAAACCCTTAAGTACTGGCAGGATCTGACGAATGCCGTATCGGTCCATACAGCTGATGATGAATTCGACAATTGGGTCAGGTGGGTGAATTTTCAGATCAAATGCCGGCAGATCTTTGGTAATTCCTATCTGCCCGATTTTGGTTATGGCAGGGGTGGCCGTGGCTGGCGCGACCTCTGGCAGGACCTGCTGTCGATATTCCTGGTGGATCCCGGGAGCGCGCGTGAAGAGATGGTAAACAGCCTGAAGGGCGTACGCATTGACGGTTCCAATGCCACCATCATTGGCACGGAGCCCGGTACCTTCATTGCCGACCGCAACAATGTGCCGCGCACCTGGTGCGATCATGGCGCCTGGCCGGTATTTGTGATCGATTTCTATATTGAGCAAACCGGCGACCTCGACATCCTTTTCAAGGAAATCCCATACTGGAAAGATCAGTTCAGCCACAGGAGCAAAAAAAGGGATCCGAATTTTGATGCATCGGAAGGGAACTGGCAGAAAGATACAGGCGGAAGCGAATACATGGGAAGTATCTTGGAACATTTGCTGATCCAGCAGCTTTCGGCCTTTTTTCATGTCGGCAAACACAATATCCTGCTGCTGGAAGGAGGTGACTGGAACGACACCTACGACATGGCCAGGCAAAATGGCGAGTCAACAGGGTTTTATGCATTTTACGGTGAAAACCTGGTAACCTTGACCCGGTGGCTGAAGGCAATGGCCGACAGGGGCATCGAATACATCCCGCTGCTGAAGGAGATCAATATGCTGCTGAACACCAACGGACATGCACGCCCGTACACCATTCAGGAAAAGCGGAAGAGGCTGGACGAATATTTCGATAAAGTGGCAGACCGTGTAAGTGGCGAAAAGGAGATGATCGGTGTTCAGACCCTGATCCTCGACCTGATGCTCAAAGCAGACCATATCGGCGAAGTGATCCGTGAGCAGGAATGGATAAGCCTCGAAGATGACAAGGGTTTTTTCAACGGGCATTACGATAACCTTGGCAGGGCCGTGGATGGCGTCAGGGATGACCGCGTCATGATGGACCTTACCACCCAGGTGATGACATGCATGCACGGGCTGGCAACAAAAGACCAGGTGAGGTCGCTGATGAGGGCCGCCGACAGGTACCTGAAGGATGGAAAAGGATACCGCCTGTGCACCCCCTTCACGAAGATCGACATGAACATCGGAAGGATCACGGGATTTGTATATGGACATAAGGAACATGGCAG
>CAZHYA010000050.1:0-3790 GCA_964536525.1 uncultured Bacteroidales bacterium
GTAGTGATCGAGCTCGGCTTTCAGCCGGAGAAGTGCAACAAGGGCGGCCTGCGCAACGCGGTCCAGTCGCTTTCGGTCTCCGCCAGCCCGAATATCCTGATGGTGGATCTGTCCGAAAGCGGCGACCCGCTGAACGACATCAACGCGGCCATAGAGAACGTGGGCAAGCTGGAGGTGTCGCGTCTGGAGAAAAACGTGGCCGGGCTGGCTACCATTGCCGGCGCTGCACCCATGTTGGGCTTCCTGGGCACCGTGATCGGGATGATCATTGCCTTTTACGACATGTCGATGGCAGGCAACAACATCGACATCGCCCTGCTCTCGACAGGCATCTACCAGGCCATGATCACCACCGTGGGAGGCCTCATCGTAGGCATCCTTGCCTATGTGGGATACAACATCCTGGTGGCCAGGGTCGAAAAGCTGGTATACCTGCTGGAGGCCAGGTCGACGGAATTCATGGACCTGCTTAACGAACCCGTAAGCTAAAAAGAGCACATCATGGCTATCCAGACAAGAAACAAACGGAAGGCAGAGTTCAACACGGCCTCATTCTCGGACCTGGTGTTCCTGCTGTTGATCTTCTTCATGCTCACCTCCACCCTGGTGGCGCCCAACGCCATCAAGCTGTTGCTGCCCGCCAGCAACAGCAAGACCATGGCAAAGCAGACGGTGACCATATACATCAACGAAAAGTACCAGTATTTTGTTGACGAGGACAGGGTGAGCGAGTTGCAGCTGCAGGACCGTATCGACAGCCGCATCGCCGGCCAGATCGATGCTTCGGTGGTGCTGCGTTCCGACAGGAGCGTGCCGGTGCAATATGTGGTCAATGTGATCGATGCCGTGAACAACATCAATCGAAAATACAATACGAAACACAAAGTGATTTTGGCTACACAGCCAAAACGTTGACATGGGCGAAAAAGAGAACCGTTTGAAAGGGATCGTGGGCACAGTGGCCTTTCACCTGCTGCTGTTGCTGGCCGTGCTGTACCTGGCCCTCTCCACCCCCCTTCCCCTCCCGGGCGAAGAAGGTGTGGAGGTGAACCTCGGCAGCAGCGAGCAGGGCATGGGGCAGGTACAGGAACAGTCGCCCCCGCCGGTGCAGCAGCCACCGCCGCAGCTCCCGCCTCCACAGACGGATCCCGAGCCTGAGCCGGAAGAAGACCTTATCACCCAGGATGTGGAAGAAGCCCCGGCCATCAAAGAAGAAGAGGCTGAGGAGAAGGACGAGGAAAAACAGGACGAACAGGTGATCAAGCCGGAAGAAAAGCAGCCGCAGGAAGAGATCGTGCAGGAAGCCGAAAAAGAGCCCGAGCCGGAACCCGAACCCCCGAAGGTAAATGAGCGCGCCCTTTACAAGGGTAGCAGCAACACCGATGGCGACGGCAGCAACCAGGGTATCACCGGACAGCCCGGCGACCAGGGCAAGCCCGACGGAACCCCCGATGCCACCAGTTACACCGGACAGGGAGGCCTTGGCGAGGGCGTGGGCTACGACCTGGGCGGAAGGGGTGCCAAGCATCTGCCCAAGCCGGCCTATGAGTCGAATGAGCAGGGCAAGGTGGTTGTCGAGATCAAGGTCGACCGCAGCGGCAAGGTGGTCTCTGCCATCGCCGGTGCACAGGGCACCACCATTTCCGACCTCCGCCTGCGCAGGCTGGCCGAGGAAGCCGCACTCCGTTCCATTTTCCATCCCGACCCCAACGCCCCTGAAAGGCAAAGGGGTACCATTACCTATAATTTTATCAGGTTGAACTAGTTCTGGATGTCCTGAAAAACCAGAAATCTTCGATTTCATTGTTTTTCGAGGATCTGCGATCCCCGGAATCGGGACTGGATAATGGATCCTGGATATGAGAACATCCCGATATTCTGTTTATCATCCAATATTCATCATTAATTTTGCAGCATGGATTACCGGGAGACCCTTGATTATATGTTCAGCCAGCTGCCCATGTTCCAGCGTATAGGGCCGGCGGCCTACAAGGCCGACCTTTCCAACACCATTGCATTGTGTCGCCTGCTCGGAAATCCCGAGAAAGGCTTCAGGTCGGTGCATGTGGCCGGGACCAACGGCAAAGGCTCGGTATCGCACATGATCGCATCAGTGCTGCAGGAAGCAGGATATAAAACCGGGCTTTACACTTCACCACATTTAAAGGATTTCAGGGAAAGGATCAGGATCAACGGGCAGATGATCCCGGAGCCGAAGGTGGTGGATTTCATCGCCAGGTATAAAGAACAATTCGAAGGGATCGGGCTATCCTTTTTTGAGATGACGGTAGGCATGGCCTTCGAGCATTTCCGCGCGGAGGAAGTGGACATCGCCGTGATCGAGGCCGGCATGGGCGGCCGGCTCGACTCCACCAACGTCATCACCCCCCTGCTGTCGGTGATCACCAACATCGGCTACGATCACATGCAATTCCTGGGCGACACTCTGGAGAAGATCGCGGGAGAGAAGGCTGCCATCATCAAGCCGGGTATTCCGGTGGTTATCGGGGAGCGGCAGGAAGAGGTGGAGCATGTGTTTTTGGCACGGGCAATGGAAATGGCCTCCAGCCTCTGCTATGCGCCTCCAGCCCCTGACGAGGGCTTGCGGCCCCTGCTGGAGGCCGCAGGCAAAGATAAAAACCTTGCAACAGTCCAGGCAGCCATCGAACAACTCCGACTTAACAGCTTCAAAATCAGCGCAGAAAACCGGGCGCAGGGAATCAGGAATGTGACAAAAAATACAGGGCTGAGGGGCCGCTGGGAAAGGCTCCGTCATGATCCGCTCACCATCTGTGATGTCGGGCACAACCGCGACGGAATGATCGAAGTGATGAAAATGATCGCCAAAACACCTCACGAGAAGTTGCATTTCGTGCTGGGCATGGTGGCCGACAAGCACATCGACCCGGTGCTGGCGCTGCTGCCCGCCAAGGCCGAATATTATTTCTGCAAGGCCGATATCCCACGGGGGATGGATGCCGTGAAACTTCAGCAGGCTGCTTCCGGGTTTAATTTACACGGAACCGTGTATGCTACGGTTCAGGAAGCGTATCATTCAGCGCTGCAAAATGCAGGGAAAAACGACCTGGTGTTTGTGGGCGGGAGTACCTTTGTGGTGGCGGAAGTGTTATGATCAGCCAACTGGCAAGCATTTCGCAAATCAGGCGATAGGCAATAGGCGGTAGGCGTTAGGCGCTTTTAAAGATCGATCCCTAACTTCGTGTTCTTGTAGTCTCGCAGTTCCATCGCGTCAAAGTTTATCATCCGCCGGATATCATATGCAGCACCTGGACCTCATCGCCCGGCCTGATCATGACCTTATCGCGTTCCTCCTTTTTGACCAGCTTCCCGTTGACTTTAGTTACCAGCAGTTTGAAGGAAAAATTCTTGTGTTCGATCAGTTCAGCGAGACTGATCGGCCCCTGTTGGATATTTTCTTTCCTGTTGTTCAGTGTAATTTCCATTTCATTCGTTTTTCAGCAGGATTTCGAGGACAAGGTTGGCCTGCATATTTGCCACCACCCCTACCCTGGGGCCCAGGGGCGGCATTGTTTCCGAAACTTCCGTTTCCCCGTCGCCCACGACCAGTAGTTTTCCCAGCCGCTGTACCCTGATGCCTTCATTATTGCCATATCCTGCCAGTCCCTGTCCGGAGATGATATATTTATCAGGCATCTCTGCCAAAACGGTTTCGATGATCATCTGCTTCGCGGCATCGGTGTCGAATGCCTCCACGATGATGTCGCAATCGGAAAAAAGACCGACCACGCTGTTGGCATCGAGGCTCACG
>CAZHYA010000050.1:3800-10943 GCA_964536525.1 uncultured Bacteroidales bacterium
CCTCATCGATGAGGTGGATGTTGTCGCGCAGGGCATAGGCCTTGAAAGTGCCGGCCTGGCTTCGAAAATAATACTGCCTGTTCAGGTTGGAGGGCTCTACCTTGTCGTAATCGGCCAGCACCAGCCTGCCAATACCAGTCCGTGCCAGCGCAATGGCGCAGTTGGAGCCCAGCCCGCCGCAACCGGCAATGCCTACGGTACAGCGAAGCAACTTATGTCTGATTTGTTCCAACTTCATGATTGCATACAAAGATACACAGTATTGGAATATCCTTTGAACCGGTTGAATTGGTTGATTAGTATTTTTGCTGATTCGTTCAGACGTTTAGTCAATGCCATTATAATCGATCCCCGCAAATGAACTCACCCCAATCCCCCAAGCCCCGCACTCCGAACCCCACACCTAATTTAAACCCCTTCTAAACAATACGTAATCCGGTAGGCCTTAAAGCATTATCATCTGATAATCGATATGCATCCGTTTGCATATCAGTTTTTTAACAGCGAAAATCCATAGCAGGATGAGGAGAAATTAATAATTTTGAAGACTAAAGCCAACAGCATAAAAAAGCTTGATCGTTATGGACATTGCAGCAATGAAGAAAGCCCACAAGACCCTGAAGAAGTGGTCGTACGAATGGAAACCCCTGCACCGGGGATACACCGACAAGACCCTGTATATTAACGTGGGCACCCACGAAATAAAGGAAAAGGCAGTCCCGCCGCTCATGAAAGAGAAGTTCATCGGGGGCAAGGGCTACGGCCTGCGCCTGCTGTGGGATGCCACAAAGCCCGACACCAAATGGAACGACCCTGAGAATGAGATCAACATCTCCTCCGGGCCCATCGGCGGGATCACCCAGTATTCTGGCTCGGGCAAATCCATCTGCGTATCCATCTCCCCGCAGACCGACATCCCCATAGACAGCAATGTAGGGGGCTTCTTCGGCCCGTTCCTCAAATTTTCGGGCTACGATGCCATCGAACTGCAGGGCAAGGCCGAAAAGGACATCATGATTTTCATCGACGGGGTGAACCACGAGGTGGAGATCTTCGAGGCCCCGCTGGAGCCCATGGACAGCCACGAACTGGCCGAGATCCTCACCGAAATGTTCGCCGAAGATGAAAAGGACAAAAAGAACATTGCCGTGGTATCCACCGGCGCTGCCGCGGGCCATTCGCTCATCGGCATGCTCAACTTCAGCTTTTACGACCCCAAGCGCAAGAAGGTCAGGCTGAAGCAGGCCGGTCGCGGCGGCATCGGCACGGTGTTCCGCGACAAGAAGATCAAGGCCATCGTATGCCGCATCCCCGGGGTGAAGGGTAACCTCAACGACGTGGAAGACCTGCAGGCCATCATGGAGCGCGGCAAGCGTTTCAACAAGGAGATGCGCGAGCTCGACGACAGCCAGGCCGAGATGCGTACCAAGGGGACAGCCCACCTGGTGAACATCATGAACGACTACGACCTGCTGCCCACGCACAACTATAAGTTCGGAAGCCATCCCGAAGCCGACACCATCCACTCTGAAGTCTGGAAGGCACGCTTTACCCAGGGCATCCCCGACGGGTGCTGGATCGGCTGTAACATGGCCTGTGCCAAAGGCGTGGACGAATACCTTGTGCGTACCGGCCCCTATGCCGGACAACAGGTGATCGTGGACGGACCGGAATATGAAAACGCCGGCGGACTGGGATCCAACTGCGGCATCTTCAACCCCGACTACATCATCGAAGCCAACTTCTATTGCGACACTTATGGCATCTGCACCATCACCTGGGGCACCCTGCTGGCTTTCATCATGGAATGTTATGAAAACGGCATCCTCAACGAAGAACGGACGGGTGGCCTCAAGCTGAACTTCGGCAATGCCGACTCGGCCATGGAGCTGATGCACCAGCTGGCCCGCGGTGAAGGCTTTGGACTGGTAGCCGGACAGGGTGTACGCAAAATGAAACAGATCTTCATTGAAAAAGGCTGGGGTGATGCCGACTTCCTCCAGGATATCGGTATGGAAAACAAGGGACTTGAATATTCCGAGTATGTTTCGAAAGAATCACTCGCACAGCAGGGCGGCTTTGCCATGACCAACAAGGGACCGCAGCACGACGAGGCATGGCTCATCTTCATGGACATGGTGAACAACCAGATCCCCACCTTCGAGGATAAGGCAGAAGCCCTTCACTACTTCCCCATGTTCCGCACCTGGTTCGGGCTGGTAGGCCTGTGCAAGCTCCCGTGGAATGATGTGGAACCGGAAAACAACGCTGAGACCGACGAACCCGCCAAGGTGCCCGAGCATGTCGATAACTATGTAACCATCTACAGCGCCGTAACCGGAAAACCCTTCAGCAAGGAAGAGATGATCCGGCAGTCGGAAAGGGTATACAACTTCCAGCGTATCTTCAACCTCAGAAGAGGTTATGGCACGAGGAAATATGATGCCCAGCCCTACCGTGCCGCAGGCCCGGTAACCGACGAAGAATACGAATCACGTGCCGATCGTTACGACAAGCAACTCAAGGAGCTGATCGGCGTGGATCCCGAAGGGAAGTCGACCGCCGAGAAAAAGGCGATCCTCAGGAAATACCGCGAAGACCGGTACGAGCAACTCCTCGATGCCGTATACCTGCGCCGCGGCTGGACCAGCAACGGGGTGCCAAAGATCGGGCACCTTAAGAATCTGGGCATGGACCTGCCGGAGCTGATCGAAACCGTGAAGCCCTACCAGGAGTGAAACAAAAAGGGCCGGCAAGCCGGCCCTTTCGAATCAAACAAAACCAAAAAATAATCTGATTGATCAGACTATATCGTTAATGCGAATGCCCTTCGTCTTCGTGATGATGTTCTAATTCCTCGGGGCTGAAATAGGCCTTCTCGAACTTGTCGACAACCTGGTTTAACTTCTCAACCATCGAAACATCGGTCGACTGCTTGGTCTTCATGGCATAGATGAGCATTTCGTGGAGCAAGGTCAGCTGGGTAATGTATTTGCCATATGCTTCGGCATCCTCCGGGTCGGCAGGTTTCACACGCTGGGTCATGAAATACTGCTCGGCGATCTCCTGGATCAGGTTGGCATGGTGCTCCTTGGTGTCGATCCACCTTACCAGCTGGTTGTAATTGATCTCTTCAGCAGCCGAAAGCTCATCGATCTGCTTCATGGCCTTTTCGTTGGTCATCCGGTGTTCGCGTATCAGCTCGATCCTCAGGTGTACGGTGTAGATGCCGCAGGGCACTTCGAAGTGCGCGAAAGACTGTATATTCAGCAGTCCGGCAAACACGACCACCAGTGTAAGTTTTAACATTTTTTTCATAATAGCGGGGTTTTTGCAATTAACTCTGTTACTACAAACACTTATCTGCATACATTGTTCACCCCTTCCCGTCTGATAAATGAATAAAAATCATTCCCTTCCTTCGCCGGTTATCCTTCATTGTTTACTTTTGTTCATGTCATGCAGGTTTACACATCACGCATAAAATTATTTTTATGGCGAAAAGAGGCAAATCGAACCGCTTCAACGTATTGTTGAATTACAAGCTCTGGTTATCTTCGATGAGCGGGGAAGGTATAATCTCCGAAGAGGTGTATGCCTTGCTCGTCGGCATCCGTGAGAGGGGTTCTCTCAAGGCAGCCTCTGCAGCTTGCAGTATGAGCTACCGCAAAGCCTGGGGCGACCTTAAACGGGCGGAGGAACTGCTTGGTTATGAGCTTACAGAGAAGACCCGTGGAGGGAAGGAAGGAGGACAGTCGGTGCTCACCCCGGCAGCGGCCAAACTCCTGGAAGCATACGCAGCCCTCCACGAGAAGCTTGACGATGCAGTGGAAGAAGCTTACCGTGAGATGAAAAGGAAGATGGAGGAAAATAAATAATTTTAATCCGTACGGTCCAGTTATACCGGCTCGACCACGACCTGTCTGCAATGGGATAATGACCTTCGCTCCCCAAAAAAACGTCAGCGATGAAAAAGGCAGCAGTGACCATAGGTTTTGTGATAGCACTGATGCTGATGTCTCACTTCGGCTTCGCCGGTGATGCCACCTTATTGAAAGGCTGGGTGAGGGATGCTTACAATAAGCAAACACTTGGTGATGCCCACGTCATCATTTCGGAAATACAAGCAGGTACCACCACGAACAGCAAGGGGATGTTCATGTTCTCCCGGCTGGTTCCCGGCACTTATACCCTTACCATCAGCAATCCGGGTTACTTCGACCACCATGAAGAGATCAGCCTCGATACCGGTTATTATGAATTAACCTTCCTGCTAAGGCCGATGGGGGTTGAGATCGACCCCGTGACGATAAGCGCCACATTGAATGAGCGGAGAGCCTCGCTCACGCCTGGACGCGTAACCCTGATCCCGCCAGGGATGGTTGAACATCTTCCGGCCATTAACCGTATCCCCCTGTAAAGAAGTCACCGCCTGAGGGTGAAGTTCTCACCCAGATACACTTTTCTCACATGCTCATCCTCGGCAAGTTCTTCTGAGGATCCTGCCATCAGGATACTTCCCTCGAAGAGGAGATAAGCACGGTGTGTGATGCTCAGTGTTTCATGGACATTATGGTCGGTGATCAGCACGCCAATGTTCTTGTCGACAAGTTTTGAAACAATTTCCTGTATATCTTCAACAGCGATGGGGTCGACACCGGCAAAGGGTTCGTCGAGGAGGATGAAGTGGGGATCGACCGCCAGGGCCCTGGCGATTTCGGTCCGTCGCCGCTCACCACCCGAGAGCTGTATGCCAAAGCTTTTACGTACATGCTGTAAACCAAACTCTTCTATCAACGATTCCAGGCGGTCCTTCTGTTCGGCCTTCGTAAACCTTGTAAACTGCAGCACCGCACGGATATTGTCTTCCACACTCAGCTTCCTGAAAACCGAGGCCTCCTGTGCGAGGTATCCGATGCCTGACTGCGCCCGCTTATACATCGGGAAATCGGTTATCTCCATATCATCCAGAAATACCTTGCCGGAGTATGGCTTGATGAGCCCTACGATCATGTAGAAAGAGGTGGTCTTGCCGGCACCGTTGGGGCCCAGCAGCCCTACGATCTCTCCCTGGTCGACATAAAACGACACATCACGGACCACTGTCCTTTTCCCATATTTCTTGACCAGGTTTTCTGTTCGCAGTATCATATCAGGATCAAATTTAGTTAAAAAGAGAATGCTGCAGAGATAAAGACCCCGAAATTTCGGCTATATCCCGGATCGCGATGACTCAGGCGCCAGATGGCATCCACCCTGATGAATTTAAAAATGTTCTCCACCCCGGCACCGGCTTCGTAGTATGGCGTTTCCTCTTCGATCTGCCTGCCGGGAAAATCCGAATACGCCTTGTTCGCATCAGACAAAGAACCCAGCAAAACCCTGCCATGCACCACAGTGCGCCACTTGAGCTTCCTCATCAACGGGATACGGTTGAGAAAGAAACCATCGAAATGGTGAGTAAAATAAAGGCTTACATACTGGTCGTTGATGAACTCATAGTAATTCATGAGATTATAGGCATATTCGTCGAAAAGAAAGGTCTCGTTGGCCGGCTGCAGCTTCAGGAGCGGATAAGGCAGGGTTCCCCAGATCTTTCCTGCTTCGAGGATATACTTCGACCAACCTATGGAGAAAACGTTGAACCATTGCTTTACCTGGAACTGCAGCCGATGGTACTCATATTCGCTCAGGAAGACTCCCGGGATGCCATATCCGTAGGTGAGCTCGAAGATCGGATATTTTGTCCCAACGGTTACCCTCGTGAATTCTCCAAGGATATAACGTTCCCTGAAAGCCCATCGCATGCGCAATTCGGCCTCCGCCGAGATGATGTTGTCTTCGATCATGACCACCCCCTCCTCAGGATAAACGAGGAACCTGGAATCACCTACCGGGAAGAGCTTCCTGTGTGAGAAGGTAAAAGTGTTCGACAGCCCGCTGATCCATTCATGCTCATATGCGATTTTGTAGCTCTCAAGCATCGAAAGCTTGTTTGCAGGGTTGCGCCTGAAGAACACAGCAAAGAAATTCTCCTGGCTGAAGGCGTCCTGGCTCTGGCCCAGCTGCACCATATCGTAAAGGTAATCCCCGCTCAGCGTCCGGCGGGGGTTTTTGTTGAACATGTAAAGAAAGCCCAGGCCAAACTTCATCTGTTGGTCTTTTGTACCATAGGCAAGGTGGCCCGTGAGCATAAGCCTGGTACTGAAATCATTGCTGGTTTGTCCGCCAATCCTGAAACGTGTTCCTTCTATTGCATTGAAGCTTAACAGCTTGTAATACTCGAATTTGCCCCAGATATAATACCCGCTGAAAAGCATATACCCCAGGTCCATATAGGTTTCGAAAAGCGGGATGTTCTTAACTGAATCGATCATCTCATAGATCCCGCTTTCCCTGGCGGTAAGGCTGTCGTGACGGGCAAGAGCCCAATAGGCATCATTTTTTTCTGCCGCATCATCTTCAACGACCACACTTACCGGACGCTTATAGAATTCATCATCCCTCGGCACGTTAAAAACGAAATTCCTTGAAGAAGTTGACCGGTGGCCATAAATGCCAATGGTTTTGGCATTCTTTGTAATGTTGAAATCGCCCATCAGGTAATCCTTTGCAAGCATCCAGTATTGGCCGTCGATCAGTTGATATTCCTGACGCACCAGGCCTGCCGTGACAAAGTTCAGATTCATGTCGCCGGCCATCTGCATATCCACACGCTTAACGGCAAAAGTGGTATCGTGCACCCACAGGGTTCCCATGAAAGTCAACTCCTGCTTCCGCCGGGGTTTAAACATCAGCTGGTAACACCATTGACGATCAATATACATGCTGTCGACGAGGTAATACCTGTAAAACCCCAGGCCGAAGTTGGCAACAGGCGAAACGAAGTTTTTCTGAAAGAGGGTAATATAGTTATCGTAAATGTTCACACTGGAGTTCAGGTCGCCCAGAAATTGCGTGATGCTTTCATTTTCAACCCCCGAAAGCTTTGATGCCCTGATCACCTCAATTCTTTCCTTCGGCTCTTTCCGGTAGTATATTTCAGACATGGTCTCCGACAGAAATATGGGAAGGTAGGCTTTGCCATTTAGTGTTGACGTGTCCATATAGTCGAAGATAAACTCAAAGGGTCGGAGCAGCCTT
>CAZHYA010000051.1:0-2556 GCA_964536525.1 uncultured Bacteroidales bacterium
GAATATCTTGGAAGGATGCCCGAATGCGTTACCTATCTTTTCAGTGAGTTCGAAAAACGCAACATCCATTACAGGGTAAGTGAAAACCGGCATTAAAGACAAGGCCGTCGGCCCTGTCCGTAACACCGGACATCATTCACATGTTTATTTGCAAGATCTTAGTAACGTGTGGGGAATCTCAAGATTAGCCCTACATCAAAGATGAAGTTTACGGGGAATGTGGTAGAGTTCACGTTGAGGTAGCTGTTTTCGCCGGGCTCGTTGGTGTTACCCCTGAAATGTTTTCCGCTGCCCATGAATACCGGCAGGGCCATATGGCAATGAGCACGGAAACCGAGCATATGGTTAAAGTGCACCTTGATACCCGTCTGCGCGCCAATGGAGAACCTGGGCATATTTTCAACATCCGACTTTGAGATGTTATAGTTCACGAGCCCCATGCTCGGTCCGCCAAAGAGGAACACATCGCGCTGCAGCTCTGCCTGGACCACGTAAGAGAGCTGGAAATAGGTCACGTTCATGTTATAGTTCTTTTCCGTGATCAGGTCGGCATGGTCGGGCGATTCCTTCCAGGTGGCATGGGTAAATGAATTTGCGAGCAGGAATTCGAACCTGCCATTGTAGTTGCTCGAAGGGAAGCTGAAACTGGCGCCGACATTGAGCAGGTCGTTCACCTGCATATTGCCCTCGATGAACCTGAGGTCGTTCCTTGCCACGTACCCCACCATCGGGGTGATCTCAATTTCCTGTGCGCGGGTTTCCTGTAAGAAGAAAAGCAGAATAAGCGCGGTGATCATCAGGTATCGCAAACTCTTCATAGCCTTATAAAGTGTATAGTTCAACAATTAATTTTAGATCGGGGTCCATTAAAATTTCGGACGAATTACAAGTTTATACTACATGCTGTCGAAAAAGTTTCATAAATATATTGAATCAATTTGCTCAATTCAAAACCGTCACACTATTTTCGGTATAATCAACAGTGGGGTTAAGGGTTTATACTTAGATGCATATAAAGGGATCACGGAAGTCCGGCAATCCGGCCATTTTGCCAAAGTTTTTACCCGCTAAACAAAAAATAATTATATTTGCACCCGCAAAACGGCGAGGTAGCTCAGTTGGTTAGAGCGTCGGATTCATAACCCGGAGGTCACGAGTTCAATTCTCGTCCTCGCTACAACAAAAACCCGGTCCCGAGTTCTCGGGACCGGGTTTATTTTTTCCAGGCCGGGCATCAAGCTTGCTTGAATGCGAGGGCAGGAAAAAATAAACCCGATAGCGACCGCAGGGAGCGACGGGTTTTTGTTGTTGGCCTCCCCCAGCGCAGAATCAGCGAAGCTAATTCTCTGAGTGCCGCGTGATGAATGCAGAATGAAGAAAACCACAACCGAACGTAGTGAGGGTGGGGTTTTTGTTGTTGGCCTCCCCCACAGGAATCGCCGAAGGCAACAAAGCAAGTTTTGAGTTTTGAGTTTTAAGTTTTGGGTTTTGAATTAAATCTTCCGGCTCCAATCAAAATTCCTCACTCCCAATCTCTATTTATCAATAATCAATAGGATATCATCACTCATATGATATTAACTATCAGTTGCCAGGTACCAAAAAAAATCCCCCGATTACTCAGGGGATCTTGCTGCTTCTGACGATTCTGCACTCGTCAAACAGAATATCGGGTCAGGGCAGGATTATCTTAGTGGCCGACGATCATTTTCTGCGTCATGCTTTCTTCACCGGCAATAACGGTATAGAAATATACGCCGTCCTGGAGGTGGCTAACATCGAGCGTGATACTGTGCACGCCCGGTGCAAGTTCGCCACGGTCGAGCTCGATCACCTTCTGGCCGATCATGTTATGTACCTGAACGTTGAGGCTCGTGCCATAATAAAGGTGTACATCAAACCTGGCCGTATTCGCAGCAGGGTTGGGATAACTCTGGGTTACGAAGTCGAGGATGCTGATGCTCCCTTCATTGTCGGCAAGACCGAGGATCTCCGGTTTCATGATCTTGATGTAGGGCACGTTGTTGTCGCCATAGGGGTCGAGATCGCCCTGTACGGCCTGGCCCGGCTCTGTGTCCTCATGGTAGATGAGGTGCACATATTCGTCGGTGTTGGCGGCCATGGCCGGATGGATACATTCTGAGAACACGTGCACGATATCGCCGGTCAGATCATAGAACTCGTCGCCCCAGGAGTCGTCGCCATCCTTGGAAGTGCGTGCAAAGAGGTGCCTGTAGTTCTGGTCGTCGGTCTGGAAGGTCTCGGCAATCGATGAAAATACCACATAGATGTAGTTGTTCTCGTCGATGGCCATGGTCGGGTGGGTGGAAATGCCGGTGCGATAGTTGCCGAGGCTTTCCACGGTACCGATCACATCCCAGATGCCGTTGCCGTTGAGGTCCTGGGTCCAGCCGATCAGGTTCACATTTTCTTCGAGCAGTTCAGGATCGAGGGCATTGAGGTTCATGTCGCCGTCTTCAAAGGGCGGCATGCCTTCGCGCCAGTAGCCCAGGCCATCATAGAATGGGTGTGCGGTGTAGGTATCGCCGATCTCAA
>CAZHYA010000051.1:2566-10938 GCA_964536525.1 uncultured Bacteroidales bacterium
GGGTGATCCCGAAGGTGACATGGGCGATCCCGTCATTGTCGATGGCCACGGCCACGGCGCCGTCGGGGCAGAAGAAAGTATCCGTAACGGTGACATTCCAGTCGAAGAACGGATAGGGATGTTCAAAGATCATGGTCTTTTCCCATGTTGCCCCATTGTCTTCCGATTTCATCAGGTACATGTCCTGCCATTTGCTGGCCATCACGAAGGCAATGTTGTCGCCCACGGGGTTGGCGATGGCATAATAGTCGCCCCCGGCCATGGTGTAGTAGTCGGGGCCCATCCCGTCGAGGGTGATGTTGTCATCCACCCAGGTGGTGCCGCCATCCGTCGAGCGTGAATACACCACGCATCCGTCCATGCCCTGGTAGAGCGATCCGCCGTTGGCAACGGGTGTGGTTACGGCAAATACATGGATGGTGTTATAAGCGGCACCCGAAGTGACCACCCTGGGCCAGATGATATCTTCATGGCCTTCAGGGCCCTGGAAGAACATCTCTGTCCAGTCGCCCGTACCACGGGTTTCGCGGTAGTTCATGACGAGTCCCTGATCGCCGCCCGTATGTGCAACGATCATCTCACCATTCATGCCATACTGCATATATGACGGCCAGCCGCAACGCAGTGATTCTATCCTTTCCGTGGGAATATCGCCCCATTCGGTACCGTTGAAGAAATTGTATCCGGAACCCCTGTCGGGAAAATTTGCGTCGGTGAATCCCATGGTCCAGGTGGCGCCCATGATACCATCGTCAAACATGTACATCCTGTTCTAAACGGCGTAATTCGACTGCAGGTCGAAAACGGTTTCCCCCACTTTTTCTTCTGTCCATTCCCCAAATTTATAGGGGGCCCCGGTATCGTGGTTCATCGTTTCATCTACCGATGCTATTGGCAAGTTCTCCAGTGGAAGGTCTTTGATCTCTCTCGGGATCATCACTTTGCCCTGGGAGAATACCGCCAGGCCAAAGCTTAAGCAAATAAGCAAAAGGGTAAGTTTTTTCATAGTTTTACGTTTTGATGTTTAATTGCATAAAGATCAAAAATAAATCAATACGAGCACTCATCCAAGTCGGTCCAATTTAACGGTTAGCCTTAAACAGTTAACGGCTGGACTTATTCAGTCAACGGCTTGCAAACCCGGAAAGGCAGTATTTGCTATTTCCATAAAAAAATCCGACATTTACTGCACCTTTTACCATCGAAAACTGATCTAAAAACAAACTTTATTGCCATGAGAACAACGATACTGATTTCCTTTGTCGCCCTGTTTGCGATGATCGCCGGCTGCGATGATAGTTTCAGGCAGGCAGGCCGTGATGAGGCCATTATTGCCGCCTCCGTGCCTGATCTGGCCAGCGACCTCCAGACACCGGAAGTGCTTTGGGCTTACGGCAGGCTCAGCGATGTTCAGGTCTCCCCTTCCGCGGACAAGATCCTTTTCGGGGTAACCTGGTACAGCATTGAACAGAACAAGGGCAACCGCGAACTTTTCCTTATGAACGCCGATGGCAGCGGGTTGCAACAGCTCACGTATTCCCCAAAAAGTGAGTTCAACGCGCTCTGGCGGCCTGACGGGAAGAAGATAGGATTCCTTTCTTCCGCTTCCGGCAGCGTGCAACTCTGGGAAATCAACCCCGACGGATCGGGCCTTCAGAAGATAAGCGATATCGAAGGCGGGGTGACGGGCTTCAGCTACGCCCCCGACATGGCGCATATCCTCTTTACAAAGGACGTGCCGGCCGAAAAGCCGTTCGAATACCTTTACGAAGGTTTGCCTGAAGCCAGCGGCAGGATCAACAACGACCTGATGTACCGCCACTGGGACCACTGGGTCGATTCGTACAGCCACCTCTTCATCGCCGGATACGGTAATGAAGGCATATCAGCGCTTACCGACATCATGGAAGGAGAGCCATGGGATTCGCCCCTCAGCCCTTTTGGCGGCATGGAGCAGATCTGCTGGAGCCCCGACGGCAAATATCTTGCCTATACCAGCAAGAAGAAAACGGGCAAGGATTATTCCCTGTCGACAAATTCCGACATCTACCTTTACCATCTGCCAAGTGCCTCCACGGAGAACCTGTCGGAAGGCCATATGGGCTTCGACATGGCCCCGGTATTCTCTCCTGACGGGAAGAAGATCGCCTGGGAGAGCATGGCGCGCGACGGCTATGAGTCGGACAAGACGAGGATCCTCGTGTTTGATGTCGAAAGCGGAGACATCACAAACTACTCCGAAAATTTCGACCAGAATGCCGGCGGACTGGCATGGTCTGGCAACGACGAAATCTTCTTCATCAGCCCGCATCTGGGCTCCTATGAGATCTTCTGCCTGAATCTCGGCAACAGTGAATTCCGGCAGGTAACCGAAGGCATACACAATTATAATTCCATTGCGGTTATGGGTAACAAGCTGATCACTACGCGGCAGTCGATGTCGATGCCCACCGAGATCTTCTCCGTGGATGCCGGGAGCGGCTTAGCCGAACAGCTATCCTTTACCAACAAGCCCATCCTCGACCAGCTTACCATGGGAGCGGTGGAAAAACGCCGGATCAAAACCACCGACGGCAAGGACATGCTCACCTGGGTGATCTATCCGCCGCATTTCGACCCCTCGAAGCAATACCCCGCACTGCTGTATTGCCAGGGAGGCCCCCAGAGCATGGTGAGCCAGTTCTGGTCGTACCGATGGAACTTCCAGATGATGGCCGCCAACGGCTACATCATCGTGGCACCCAACAGGCGCGGCCTGCCCGGCTTCGGTCAGGAGTGGAACGAGCAGATCAGCGGCGACTACGGCGGACAGAACATGAAGGACTACCTCTCGGCCATCGACGAGATCGCCAAAGAGCCCTATGTGGATAATGACAGGCTGGGTGCCGTAGGCGCCAGCTACGGGGGTTTTTCGGTATTCTGGCTTGCCGGCAATCACGACGGCCGCTTCAGCGCCTTCATCGCGCACGACGGCATGTTCAACTTCGAGTCGCAGTACCTGGAAACGGAAGAGATGTGGTTCGTGAACTGGGACCTCGGCGGGGCCTTCTGGGATAATGATAACCCGGTAGCCATGAACTCCTATGCCAACTCCCCGCACAGGTTCGTCGACAAATGGGATACGCCCATTCTTGTGATCCACGGTGAACTCGACTACAGGATCGCATACACGCAGGGCATGAGCGCTTTCAATGCCGCCGTACTCAGGGGCGTCCCGGCCGAATTCCTTTTCTTCCCCGATGAGAACCATTGGGTGTTGAGCCCTCAGAACGGCATCCTGTGGCAGCGGACCTTCTTCGACTGGCTCGACAGGTGGCTGAAGGATTAGATATGAGACCCTGGAGACCATCACCGAGGACTCCGACCGTGACCGCTGGTTCACCGCCGACGAGGCGAAGACCTACGGGTTCGTCGACCACGTCGTGCACAGCGCCCGCGATGTGTCCGGTGACCAATTATTATGTTACTTTTCAATGTTAACTGGGATCAGTTTACAGGTTTCATGTATGATTATGGTCCAAGGGTGCTCGGTGCCCTGCTGGTGCTTGTCCTTGGCCTGTGGATCATCAGGATCATCACCAGGGCTTTTGGCCGGATGATGATGAGAAAAAACACCGACCTTTCGTTGCAGGGCTTCCTGAGAAGCCTGGTGTCGATCCTGCTGAAGGTACTGCTGTTTATCAGCGTGATGGGCATGGTTGGCATTGAGGCCACCTCCTTCATCGCCATCATCGGTGCCGCCGGTCTGGCAGTAAGCCTGGCATTGCAGAGCACCCTGCAGAACGTTGCCGGCGGGGTGATCAACCTACTATTCAAACCATATAGGGTCGGGGATTTAATCGACGGGGCAGGCCACATGGGAACCGTCACTGGGATCAAGATCTTCACGACCATCCTGAACACCCCCGACAACAAGGTCATCATCATCCCCAATGCCCAGCTGTCGAATGCTTCCCTGACGAACTACTCCACCATGGAGGACCGCAGGGTGGACTTTACCTTCGGCATTGCCTACGGCGACGATTTTGACAAGGCAAAGAAAGTGTTGCTCGGGATCATCAATGCAGATGCCCGTATCATGAAAGCGCCCGAACCTTTCATCACACTATCAGAGCTGGCCGACAACTCGGTGAACATCGTCGTCAGGGTGTGGGCCAAAGGAGCCGATTACTGGGACGTGTTCTTCGACATGAACGAAAAAGTATACAAGACCTTCAGCAAGGAAGGGCTCAACATCCCCTTCCCGCAGATGGATGTGCATTTGATAAAATAGGCTTCGGGTGTCGGGCGTCAGGCGTCGGGCATCGGGTGTCGGGCACTATGGCATACGCTATTCACGCTCACAGTCCCAACATCACAAAGTCTCAACGTCGATAACAAGGTTCTGGATACTGGCTGCCAGATCGTAATACGTGGTACGTAATACCTTGTATCCCGGGATACTTCAGATATCAGATATCAGATATTTGATATCTCCCGGCCTGATATCTCATGTCTCATATCTCATATCTCATATCTCAATACTCCTTATCTTTGTAATATGGACAACAAAGACAGCATCAAACGGAAGCCGATGTTCTTTATGTGGATCGTGATCGGCATCGGCATCGGGGCACTGGTCGGCGGCGGCATCTCAGGGAGTTTCGTTGTGGGTGCCGGGCTGGGTGTCGGGCTGGGCATTCTCCTGGGTTTGTGGTCGGAAAGGTTGTATGCAAAAACAAGAAAAAACCGCGACAAGGATGGGGAAGCCTGACAGCCAGATCCGGACATTTGCCAGGATAAGCGGGATAGCGGGTATACTGGTGTACCTTGTGTATCTCTTCACGATCATCTTCCCCGGGCTTCTTGAACTCGACGACCCCAACACCACGGCCGACACGGCCATACTGGGATTCCTCATCGTGGTATACCTGTTTGCATGGTTCCGCGAATACGAGGGTGGCATCATGCTCATGTTCATCAGCGTCATTGCCGGCATATCCTACTACCAGCAGGACCCGTCGGGCAATCTTGTTTTTATACTGCTTATCTGTATCCCCCTTGTAGTAAGCGGATTGCTGTTCTTCGTTTACCACCGGCGCCACCTTCGCAATGAACGTGAGTGAAACGGCCGGTAATTATCCTGAAATTAACGAGGGCTTAACTTTTTAAGCTTACTTTTACCGCATTAAGACATCTGTCATATGGAAGATCTTCACGACAGGATACGCGAGGCAGCAACGCACATTTTGAAGGCCAATCATGTTACGGCCTTCACGGGTGCCGGCATCTCCGTTGAGAGCGGCATTCCGCCCTTCAGGGGCAGGGACGGCCTCTGGGACAAGTACGACCCCAGGCTGCTCGACATTCAGCATTTCATGCAATACCCTGAAGAGTCGTGGCGGGTGATCAAGGAGATCTTTTACGATACTTTTCTCAATGCCAGGCCCAACAGGGCACACGAGGTACTGGCCGCGATGGAATCGGCCGGCATGTTGCATGAGGTGATCACCCAGAATATCGACAACCTGCACCAGCATGCGGGCAACCCCGTGGTGCATGAATTCCATGGCAACTCCAGGAACCTGGTATGCACCAAGACCCTGGAAAAGTTACCCGTCGCCCATGCCGACCTCGACGCCATCCCTCCTATCCATCCGGCAACGGGAGGATTGCTGAAACCCGATTTTATTTTCTTTGGCGAAGGAATACCGATGCTGGCCTACCAGGCCTCGGTCGAGGCGGCAGGAAGATCGGATGTATTCATCGTGATCGGAACCACGGGAGAGGTTATGCCTGCCAGCCAGATACCGGTAATGGCAAAGCAGAACGGTGCATATATCATAGAAGTGAACACCGAGCGATCGAATTACACCGACAGCATTACCGACATGTTCCTTCCGGGCAAGGCATCAGAGATCATGGACATGCTCTGGACCGAACTTCAGAAATAGCCCTTTACAGATAATTTTTACGCAGGGACTGGCGCAAACGTGCCATAATTCCTATTTTTGTTATAAATACCTTAAAAATGGATCTCGTACTATTTGTTGTAGGGATATTACTGCTCATCATCGGGTTTATCGGTTGCATCCTGCCTGTCATTCCGGGCCAGGCCATCGGCTTTGTCTCGCTGATCCTGCTGCAGTTCATGACGCCTCCCAGGCTTACGGCGGATACCATCTGGACGCTTGCCGGGATCATGGTGGTGGTTACCGTGCTCGATTATATCGTTCCCATATATGGCACCAGGCGCTTTGGCGGTACCAAACGCGGGGTGTGGGGAAGCACGATAGGCCTGATCGTTGGCATATTTATCCTGCCATCTATCGTGGTACTGGGGCCTTTTGGCGTTTTCGGCATCATCCTGGGCCCGTTCGTGGGCGCCTACATCGGCGAGGCCACCGGCAACCGCAACTCCAGGGAGGCCTTCATCGCCGCCATTGGGTCGTTCATAGGCTTTCTCACCGGGACATTCCTAAAGCTGGCCTATACAGCCGTATGCACATATTTTTTTATCAGGTACGCGTTTGCGTATACTTTACTATAAAGTACGATCGATGAAGCAGGCAATGCTTTCGGCCGAAGCATTAAAGAATATCGCACGGGATATCAGGGCAGATATCATACGGAGCCTGGCAGAGGCAGGCTCGGGGCACGCAGGAGGTTCGCTGGGGCTTGCCGATGTCTTCACCTGCCTGTTTTTCGGCATCCTGAAATACAGGGCCGATAAGCCTCGTTGGGAAGAGCGCGACAGGCTGGTATTATCGATCGGGCACGTTGCTCCCGTGCTGTATGCAAGCCTTGCGCATGCCGGTTATTTTTCGCGCGATGAGCTCCTCACCCTGCGAAAGCTGGGATCGCGGCTGCAGGGACATCCCGGCAGGGATCATGGTTTGCCGGGGCTCGAACTGTCGGCAGGCTCCCTCGGCCAGGGGCTGTCGGTAGCCACAGGCATGGCCATGGCGGCTAAGGCGGATAAGAAAAGCTACCGCATATACAGCATCCATGGCGACGGGGAACTGCAGGAAGGTTCCATCTGGGAGGCGGCCATGAGTGCAGCCCATTACCGTCTGGATAACCTCACCGCACTCGTCGACCGCAACGGACTGCAGATCGACGGAAAAACGGAAGACGTCATGCAGCTTGAGCCCCTGGCCGAAAAATGGGCGGCATTCGGCTGGCACGTGATCCATTGCGACGGGCACGATCATGCGGCTATCTTCAATGCATATGAGGAAGCGTGGGAAACCAAGGCACAGCCCACCGTGATCCTTGCTTCCACGATCATGGGCAAAGGGGTCGCAAAGATTGAAGGAAATCACGAATGGCATGGCAAGGCGCCATCAAAAAAAGAGGCTGAGGCTTTTATCAGGGAGATATTATCCGGATCATGAACGATTCATTTAAAAACAAGGGCGACAGGCCCACAAGATATGGCTTCGGCGAAGGACTGGCCGAGGCAGGCCGGAAGCACCTCCGTGTGGTTGGATTAGGAGCCGATATTACGGCCTCGGTGGGCATGGACCACTTCGCCAGCCGCTTCCCGGAACGTTTTTTTTCGATGGGCATTGCCGAACAGAACTGTATCGGGGTGGCGGCAGGCATGGCCATGTCGGGCAAGATACCGGTATTTGCCACCTATGGTGTTTTTGCTGCCCTGCGAACGACCGACTTTATCAGGATTTCGTTATGCTACAACGAATTGCACGTGGTGATCGGCGGTGCCCATGCGGGTATTTCCGTCGGGCCCGACGGGGCCACCCACCAGGCGCTTGAGGATATCGCCGTGATGCGCGCCTTGCCCAACATGACCGTGCTGTCGCCCTGTGATGCAACACAGACCCGCCTTGCCGTGCTCGCAGCCATAGAACAATGTAATGGTCCGGTATATCTTCGCTTTGGCCGGGCCCCTGTGCCCGATTTCACAGACGACAGCATGAATTTCGAAGTGGGCAGGGCACAAACGCTTGTTGATGGCGACGACATCAGCATCATCGCCACGGGCCATATGGTGTGGGAAGCCCTTGAGGCAGCCGGCAAGCTGGCTCAAAAAGGGATCCGCGCCCGCGTGATCAACATGCATACCATCAAGCCCATCGACGAAGAAACCATCATAAAAGCCGCCAGGGAAACCGGGGCCATCGTCACCGCCGAAGAGCACCAGCTCAGCGGCGGATTTGGCAGCGCCGGGGCGGAAGTGGTGGTAAAGCATCATCCGGTACCCATGAGGATGATCGGCATGCCCGACCGCTTCGGCGAATCCGGCGATCCGGCGGAACTGATGGATAAATACGGATTGAGGGCAGGGAATATTGCAGAGGCAGTTTTGAGTTTTGAGTTTTGAGTTTAAAGTTCAGAGTTCAGATTTCAAATTTCAGAGTTCAGAGTTC
>CAZHYA010000052.1:0-10912 GCA_964536525.1 uncultured Bacteroidales bacterium
GTTGCTTGCATAAAATTACTAAAAGTTGCGCAATTCCTCATATAACCTCAGCACGGGAAGGCCCATCACATTATAGAACGAACCATCGATCCTTTCAATGCCCACATACCCGATCCATTCCTGGATGCCGTAGGCACCTGCCTTGTCGTAAGGTTCATAATGATCAACGTAAAATTCGATCTCGTCCTTGCGCAGGTTCTTAAAATAAACATCCGTACCCACGGTAAAGTTCAGCCTTTTTATCCTGCTGCGCATGCTCACCCCTGTGATCACCCTGTGCTTCCTGCCTGAAAGGCTTTCCAGGATATTGACAGCTTCGTCCCTGTCGTTTGGTTTTCCGAGGAGGGTATCGCCGAGGCAGACAATGGTGTCGGCGGTGATCAGCAAGGTTCTCTCAGTAAAAAAAGCGGATTCGAAAGCGTCAGCCTTTTGTTCGCTCAGGAACACCGCGATCTCTTCAGCTTTCATACCCTGCGGATGCGCCTCATCCACGGGGCGCACCACGATATCGAAATCGATGCCGAGCCTGCGCAACAGCTCATGCCTCCGGGGCGACCCTGAAGCGAGGATAACATCATATTTTTCAAGGTTGGCAAGTACCATCATCCCAGGCTAATGTAGATCAATTCCATGGAGAGTATGCCGGCAAGCATGATCACCTTCGCCGTATTTCCGGCGAAGCCATATGCCCGGCTGTCCCTTGTCACGATCACGAGGATCAACAGGTAAATGAGGATGCTCTGCACCGCCACGAGGAGATACCAGAATGGCAGGATCAGGCCTTTCTGATAGAGGTAATACTGCCCCAGGGCCAGCAGGCCTGCGGTGAACAGGATCAAGGCGGAAACGATGCCGCGTGCTGCCTTCACCCCCCAGATGACCGGGATGGTGCGGTATGCCGACGACTGATCCCCGTGCATATCTTCAATATCTTTCAGCATTTCCCTGATCAGCGTAAGCAGAAAGGCAAAAGAGGCATAAGCCCACACAAAGGTGTTGATGATGTCGATCTGGCTGAGCACCTTCACGAAACTGCCGGTATCCCTAAGCAGCAAATAATATTCGAACAGCCAAACGATAAGCAGGACCATTGCGGCAAGAAGGGCAATGATGAGGTTTCCCCAGAAGGGCATCCGCTGGTAACGCGACGAATAAAACCACAACAGCCCGGCTATGGCGGGAAATATCAGCCCGAGCTGAAATGAGCCGGCCAGCAGCGACAGGTAGAATCCAGCCAGGATGGCAATCCCATTGATGACGTAATACACCCGCAAGGCCTTACGCACGGAGATCTTTCCTTCCAGCATATTCTTTCCGGGCTTGTTCTTCCTGTCGGTGTTTACGTCGAAGTGGTCGTTAATGATATATCCGCCTGCGGCGATCAGGACGGTGACCAATACCAGCACAAGAAAGTTGAAATGCTGGAGAGGGGGTTCCACACCCTGAAGCAGCATGAGCGGCCTGATGATGCCATAACCAAGCAGATACTGCGTAAGCACGATCATGGCCAGGTTAGGCACCCGGAGCAGGGTGAACCACCGTCTGATCACATTTGATCTACCATTTGAATGCATCATCGTTCATCCAGTTTTGCTGAAGTTTAAGTACCTGTTCAATGATATCTCTTACACATCCCCTGCCGCCTGCGTAGTGAGAGATGTATTTCGAGATCGACCTGATCTCTTCGACGGCATCGGCCGGGCAGGCTGGCACTGCGGCAAGCTTCATCACATGATAGTCGGGGATGTCGTCGCCCATATATACCACTTCATTGTGGCTGATGTTTTTTTCGGCAAGATACTTCTCAAACACCTCTACCTTGTGTTCAACGCCGAGGAAGACATCGCTGACACCAAGCGAGGCCAGGCGGTGAAGCATGGAGGGTGATTTCCCGCCCGAGATCACCGCAACATGATAACCCTTCTTAACGGCCAGTTGAAGCGCATATCCATCCCTGACATTGGCCGTACGCAGGGGTTCCCCATGCTCCGTCAGTATTGCAATGCCTTCAGTGAGCACCCCGTCGTAGTCGAAAACGAAGGTGCTTATATTTTTCAAAAGCTCTTTATAGTTTGTCATCCGTTGTTTTCTGATTGATCAATGATGTTGTGCGATATCTTCATATACAGTTCCCTGGCTGCCTCATGGTCCTTTAAGAGTTCGAGATGTTCCCTGATGATCCTCATATCCTTTCGGCGGGCGGGGCCTGTTTGCGATGCTCTCGGGCCCAGGGCGACGGCTTTGCCGGCTGTTTCGAGGATCAGCGGCTTGAGTAGATCAAAATCCAGTCCGTGCTCGGCAAGGATCTGTTCAGCGATATCGTACATGTGGTTAGAGAAATTACAGGCAAAAACGGCTGCAAGATGAAGGATCTGCCGTTGCCGGGAATCGATGGTGCTGACCCTGCTGCTGAGTTTCTTTGCCAGGGACGACAGGGCCGCTTCATTGGACTTGCTGTTCGCCTCGATGAGGACAGGCACCTCTTTCAGGTCGATATTTCGGCTGCCGGTGAAGGTCTGCAAGGGGTAGATCACTCCAGTATTCAGGCTGTATGGGCTCAGTACTTCCATGGGAGCCGACCCGCTGGTGTGCACAATGAGTTCGTCATGAAGTCCCAGCCGGGGAAGCACCTCGGCCATGGCCTGGTCGGGCAGCGCCAGGATATAGAGGTCGTGCCCTTTCCCGACTTCAGAAAAATCAAGGGTATGTGCGGGGGCCCCGACTTCCTGTGCCAGGGCGATGACATTGGCCTCGTGCCTGCCTGCCACCTGCACAATATTGCAGCCAGCCGACATCAGCGACCTGGCAAGGTGCGAGCCCACATTGCCGGCACCAATAACAACAATGTTCTGAATGTTTTTCATGAGCAAAATCCCGTGTGCGAATTTACGAATTATATTGAGGCCCATGGCATCATTAATACATGCCGTGCCTCAGGGCAAGCGAATCTTATTAACTTGTTCAATATATTATAACAAAGCATTAAACATTTCAAACCTATGTTTGTTATATTTGCGTTACAGCATTAAACATGACGAATCAATACTCCATCAAGGACCTTGAGCGCATCAGCGGGATCAAGGCACATACCATAAGGATCTGGGAAAAACGTTACAACATCGTCGAGCCCGAGCGTACGGGGTCGAACATTCGCTATTATTGCGACAGCGACCTCAAGCGAATCCTCAATATCTCCGTTCTTATCAACAATGGTTTAAAGATATCCAAGATCGCCAGGCTCAGCGACAAGGAGATCAACCAGAAGATCATGGATCTCAACAGCATACAATCGCCCGGGCAGGGTTTGCAGATCGAAAGCCTCATCGTGAGCATGATCGATATGGACGAGATTAAATTTGAACAGGTATTAAACAATTCCATTATCAACATGGGGTTCGAAGATACGCTGTTCAAGGTGATCTACCCCCTGCTCAACAAGATCGGTATTCTCTGGCAGATCGGCACCATCACCCCTTCGCACGAACACTTTATATCGAACCTGGTCAGGCAAAAGCTTTTCTCGGCCATCGACAACCTGGCGTTGGAGCGGATGAACGGCTACAAAACCTTCCTGCTCGTGCTGCCCCAGTGGGAACTCCACGACATAGGGCTGCTCGTTTACAATTATCTGATCAGGAAGAAAGGGCACAAGACCGTCTTTCTCGGTCAGGGTGTGCCTCTCGACGACGTAGTGACCATTAAGGAGCACACAAAACCCGATGTCATTATTACCTCCTTCTCATCCCCTGCCGGGAAAGATGAGATCCTGGGTTACCTGCGTGAGTTGGCCGGCCACTTCAAGGACAAACCCATTTATGTGGCGGGCATCCAGATGAACGACATCAACAATGGCCTCCCTCCGGGAACAAAAAAAATAAATACTGCGCTGGAATTCCGGGATAAGATCCTCAGCAAATACTGATCAGGGATATTTGGGTTTCACTTCCCGACCTGAATTTTCACATTTTTTCACATTTACCACTATTCAGGTACAGTATTACCTCATTTTTATTCACTTCATTTTCAATATTTTATAATTTTTATTTAGATTTATTCTAAAATAATTGCAAAAAAACTTGACTTCGACCGTTATAATTGTTTAACTTTGCTGCGAAGAAATTAAACAAACGCCTAAAAATATGACAACGATTGAATTCAACTATAAGCTCACAGGCATGCAGAAGCATCTGGAGTATTTTGCCAAGAAACTGACAAACAATGAAGACGATGCACAGGACCTTCTTCAGGAAACATTTTTGAAAGCCCTTACATTCAGGGACAAGTTCGTTGATTCAACAAACCTGAAGGCATGGCTTTTCACCATCATGAAAAACATCTTCATTAACAACTACAGGCGAAACGTGCGTGCCAGGACCATCATCGACACCACCGACAATCTTTATCATATCAATAGTTCCGATGCGCATGTTTCAGTATCACCTGAGTCGGAGATATCGGAGAAAGAGATCATCCGTGAGATCGAATCATTATCGGACGACCACCGGATCCCTTTTGAAATGCATACTCAGGGATTCAAGTACAAGGAGATTGCCGAAGAGCTTGAAATTTCCATTGGAACCGTGAAAAGCAGAATCTTTTTTACAAGGAAAAAGCTGATGGAAAGCCTGAAAGACTTCGATAATTAATCAATTAAAGCTGATTGATAGCCGGTGCATTGTTGTGCCGGCTTTTTTTATTCAAATGTGAATGAGAGCTGCCAGACCTTTGAGTTGAGTTTTTCAATGCCTCCGGTATATATGTTATCCTCTCGCTGGAGCAAGTCAAAAAGCCCGTACGACATCTTGGCTTCTATCCCGAATTTAAACCAGGCATTATAGAATTCGATGCCCACGCCAACTTCGGCCGAGACATCGTTTTTCTTCAATTTCACCAGGGTTTCGTTTTCTTCTTCCCTTTTGCCGGAGCGTGCTGCTGCCAGGTCGAGTGTATATTTACCGCCAGCCAGCACATAGGCCCCGAAGTTGTGCACACGTTTCGAGCGATAACGTACATGCAGCGGCATGTCGATATGAGCTGAAGGGATATTCTTTCTGATCTCGACATAGGTAATCTTGCCATCGTCATAGGTCTTCATGGAATAGTCGAGGTAGCGTTCGCCGAAGGCCAGCGAAGGGATGAAGCGAAGATCGAAGTACTTACCCAGCCTCAGGTTGCCTACGATGCCTACGGTAAACCCTATGGTTGGCTTGCTCTGGACCTGCAGCAACTTGAGGGAATCGGCAAATACATCGGGCGACTGCAATGAATCGTAGGTCGCATTCTGAAAGCCGTCTTCCATTTTCAGGGTAAAGTGCATCTGGTTCAGGGAGAGGATGAACCCGAAATGATAGCGCGAATTATTATACGTCGGGAGGTTCATAACGCCGCGTTTCTGGGCCATGGCCTCCCCCCCACCCGCCAGGGTGATCAAAGAAATGAGCAAAATGCCTGTATATCGTATCAACTTCAAAAGTACCGGAGTATTAATATGATAAATAACGGACGTTTATAATGATTATTTCAGCCTCGGAGAATTTTTGCAAACATATGCAAATCTGTGCTATTCGCCAATTTTCTCGAGTTCCTCATGCAAGCGGGCCCTGTCGATGGGCACCACCCCTACCTTCTCGCATACGATCCCACCAGCCAGGTTCGACACTTCGGCAATGGTCTTCAGCGGTGTATTTGCCGCCAGGCAAAGTGAAGCTACGCTCACCACGGTGTCGCCGGCACCGGATACATCGGCGATGTTCCTGACATGAGCGGGGAGCATATGGCTTTCCACCTCACCCCCGCTGCTGCCGGAGATAAATATCCCGTGCTCGGAGAGGGTGATAAGGGCTATATCAACATTGATACGCTCGCGCAACAACCTTACGGTATCGTTCAGCACATCCTCGTCGGGCTCACGAAAATCAACCTTAAGCCCCTCCTTCAACTCCTTGAGGTTAGGCTTGAACAGGGTAACATTACGGTACAGGTCGAAATTTTTCTTTTTCGGATCAACGGCCACGGGCACCCCCTTCTCGCGTGCCTTCCCGATCAGCTTCGTAATAACCTCAGCCGTCAAAATGCCCTTGTTGTAATCCTGGATGAGCACCACATCGATCTTCTCGCTGTCGAGAAAACGGTTGCAGACCTGCAGGAAGGCCTGCTCGTCATCGTGGCTCAGGTCGTGGGTAACCTCCTCATCCACCCTGAGCAGCTGGCTGTTGTTGCCGATGATCCTGAACTTGGTGGTGGTGATGCGGTCGTCGCTGCGTACGATCCCCTCCGCCGTAAGGTCTTCTTCTTCAAGGATCTTGAGAAAAACATCCCCTTTCAGCTCATTGCCTATTACGGAGCACAACACCGGGGTTGCCCCGAGGGCCCTCACATTCACTGCCACATTTGCAGCACCGCCCAGCCGTTCTTCGCGGTGGTTCACATCCACAACCGGAACGGGGGCTTCGGGCGAGATGCGGTCGACCACCCCCCAGAGGTATGAATCAACCATCACATCGCCTACGATCATGACGCGCTTATCCTTAAAGGATTCGATGAGTCGTGAGTACTTGGCCATTTTCAGGGATATTGGTGGATATGTTGTTTCATTAAGCCGTATTTCAATGATCAAAATATCTCCGGGCGAAAGTCGGTATTCCGGGTCTAATTCAATTCCGAGAGGGCCTCATTGATCCTGGCTATGGCCGTGATCAGGAGTTTATTCGATGTGGCATAGGAGATCCTGATGCAGTCGGGGTTGCCGAAGGCATCGCCGGGTACCAGCGCCACATGGGCATGGTTGAGCAGGTACATGCAGAGCTCAGTACTGTTGCTGATGAGCTGGTCGCCATATTTCCTGCCAAAATAAGCCGTCACATCGGGAAAAAAATAGAAGGCTCCCTGCGGCATGTTATTCCTGAATCCCGGGATCTCTTCCAGCAGGCCGTGCACCAGGTCGCGGCGTTCACGGAAGGTCTCCACCATCTCCTTAATTTCACGGGAGCCGGCCGGGTCGCACTTCATCGCTTCCAGCGAAGCATATTGAGAGATCGAGCAGGTTGCCGAGGTTACCTGTCCCTGCAACTTATCGCAGGCTTTGGCTATTTCAAGGGGAGCGGCAAGGTATCCGACACGCCAGCCGGTCATGGCAAAGCTTTTCGACACCCCGTTGATGGTGATCACCCTGTCGTGGATGAAGTCGAACTGCGCAATACTCTCATGGGTGCCCTCAAACCTGATCAACTCGTAAATTTCGTCGGAGATGATATAAATGTCAGGGTATTCGGCGATCACCTCTGCGATGGCCCTGAGTTCTTCCCTGCTGTACACGGAGCCTGACGGGTTACAGGGACTGCTGTAGATCAGCACCTTTGTCCTGGGCGTGATGGCAGCCCTGAGCCGTTCCGGAGAGACTTTGAAGTCGTTTTCGATGCCGGCCTCAACCACCACGGGAACCCCTTCTGCCAGCTTGATGATCTCCTTGTACGACACCCAGTAGGGAGCCGGCACCAGCACCTCGTCGCCCTTGTTCACCAGGCACAGGATGGCATTGGCAATGGAATGCTTGGCGCCTCCCGACACCACGATCTGTTCGGGAGTATACTCAAGCCCGTTGTCGCGCCTGAGCTTGTCGGCAATGGCCTGCCTCAGCTCAGGATACCCTGAAACAGGTGGATAATGCGTCTTGTTCTGATCGATGGCCTCCTTGGCAGCATCCTTGATAAAGGCCGGTGTGTTGAAGTCGGGCTCGCCAATGCTCAGGTTGATCACATCATAGCCCCTGGCCTTGAGTTCCCTGCTTTTGCGCGTCATGGCCAGGGTTTCCGACTCCGATAACATATTGATCCGGTCCGACAGTGTTTCCATCTTCATTCCTTTTAGGTGCTAAAAAAGAAACGCAAAGGTACTAAAATCCACGATAATTATTTTTGCGGGAGAATTTTTATGAATGGCAGGCGAAAAGGACAGATGATAGATGACAGATGATAGATGATAGATGATAGATGAAGGGAAAAAACATTTCATGTCTCACATATCACTGCTCATCTCTCATCCCCTTTTTCCATTTTCAATTTTCCTTTTTCCTTATTCCTTAACGGAACAGTTGTCTTATTTCATCCTTGATAAAGCTGACGGCATGGTCGTGCGCCGTGGATTTGCGTTCGAGGTGGAGCGAGAGCACCTGTTGTCCGTAGTCGGCGGCAGTGTTCTTTTCCGTCATCTGCCCCGCAGCCTTGTTGATGTCGCTCAGGATCTCTTCCTTTGCGCTTTTTACATGCTCCCAGGCATTGTCCGACATGTACAGCTGTTGTGAGAGGTTATGTTCGTACTCTTCCCGCACGCTGCGCAATAGTTCTGCCTGCAGTTGTTCCTTGTTCAGGCCCGGCCTGTTCACCCTGAGCACCAGGTTGTTGGGATTGATCCGTTCCAGGAAGAGGATCACCCTCTCGTAGGCCTGGAACCTGAGTGGCAGGGTCGACATCCTCATCTCACCCTTCTGCCCTTCCTTGAGCTCTTTCACCTCATGGTCGAGAAAGGCCCTGATCACAAAAAAAGCTACGGCAAAAACCACCAGCGAGGGCAGCACATACTTGAGGATCTCGAGGAATTCATTCATGGTATGACAGTTTGATGATTTTCCAAACGTTAAAGTACGAAGATAATTGCGACCGGTATACGGAATTCGCCACTCAATATCAGCTTATTCTTTATTCTTTATTCCTTGTTCGTTATTCCTTATTCTTTATGGTTGTTCTCCTCCAGGTCGCCCTGGAACTTAAAGCCCAGCCTTTTCCCGGTTTTGAGTCGCATTGAATCGAGCGTTGTAAGGAATTCCATGGCCCTGACCTCCTTTACCTCGTCGTAGGGCGGAGTGAGCAGGTCGAAATCGATGGTGTATCGCATGGCCTGCTCGATGATATCACAGACCTTGTCGCGGTCGAGGGTGGCCTCTACAAAATTGTTTGGCAGAAGCCTCAGTTCCTTCTTGCCGTCGATATAGAAATGGTTTTCCTTATTCACGAACACCCTGCCGATCAGGTAGCCCACATCGTTCACCCTGCGGTATTTGAATGAATCGCGCAGGAAGTTGAAGATATGGATCACCCCGCAGAAGGAGCGTTCAGGATCATCCTTCACATAGGAGGTCTTGTGGACGATATGGTCGCGCGAGAATTCGAACACATTGGTATGCATCATGAACACCAGCACATCGCCGGCAAATTTGAGCTGCACTTCGAACTCCCCCTTTTCGCTGTATTCAACGGGTATCTTGATCTCCTTGTCGAGGCCCGACTTTTCGTATTCTGCAGTAAGGTCCTGCAACACCTCCCTGAACAGGGAAAAGGCTTCCTTGGTCTGCTGGAACACCTTTTGCTTCAGCGTGCCCTTCTGCACAAGGCTGATGAACAGTTTTTTTCTTCTTTCGGGGTTGGTCATGGCATCAACAGTTAGGTCGGTAAATATAGGGAATATTTGGATGCCAGATACCAGATACCAGAAGCCAGATACCAGATGCCAGATGTCCCGAAAAAACAGAAATCTTCGATTTCATTGTTTTACGAGGATCCGCGATCCCGGGAACCGGGAATCGGGACCTGACGCCCGACGCCCGGTGCCTGATCCTAATACCTGGTCCGTAATACCATGTAACCCCGGAAAAAACAAAAAACCCGCTTTTCAGCGGGTGAGTATTTTGGATGCATGGTACCCCGTAGGGGATTCGAACCCCTGTTACCAGGATGAAAACCTGGCGTCCTGACCTGGCTAGACGAACGGGGCGTCTAATTTGGGTGTGCAAAAATAATACTAATTTTTATTTCAGCAAAGGATTTGAAAAAAATATTTGCGCATACCGCATGCCTGGATTTGAATGGTTGAGCATGGGTGCCGTGTACTGCCCTTCGACTTCTCAGGATGACAATCATATTGGGCACTGGGGACTGGGTTCTGGGGTTTGGGCATTGAAATATTGTAAACTGATTAGTGTATATTTTATATTGAATATTTGCTGCTTGTTTATCAGACTGTTACTTAATTATTGATCCGGTAAAGAAAAGACTCCCTGTCAGATCTCCCATAAAAACAACTTTATTTCAAAAAAATCTATTTTTATCAGAAAATATGCTTATCCGAATCAATATGAGCACATCATTACTCTTTCGCAAGTCATGCAAAATTAAAATAAATACTTTAGAACGCTTATAAATAAAGATAATTCAACAATTCTTAATCTGTAATTTTAAAAATAATATTACTTTCGTAAAGAAACCTAAATCCAATCCATTACGATTATTGACCCATCAGCACATAATGCTCCATGTGACTGACGTGGCGAAGTTTTATATACTTATAATTAGCGTCATCAAAGGCTTTTCTAACATCCGGCATTTCATCTGACCACCGGAAGCAGATTTTAATATCAGAACTTTAACATATATTTAATATATATATTTAATTATTTTTTTGATAAAATACAAAATATTGATATTTATGACATAATTTTCCTTCCACGGATAAGCAGACATTAATTCCCAAATCTTAAACCAATAGCTCCCACCTGTTTTTTCCCACTAATTGACCAGAAATTCAACGAGTTAATACATTAACATTGTAACCCTATGTAGCCTGGGATTGCCGGAAACCACACCTTGCACTACGAGCTTCGCCTGTGCCTGTACCTTAACGGCCTGCCCCCTCTGAGATCTCATACTATCAATCCATATAAGCTATCCTGAAATGATAAAACATATCAAAAGAAGCATGCTTTTGGCATTGCCAGTCCTTCTCCTGTTCGGATCATGTACCCGGCCGATCAGCGAGATCACCTATGTGCGAGGCATGGAAACAGGACTGGTACACGACGACAGCCTCAGTACCAAAGACTATCTCATCAGGCCAAACGACCACCTCTACATCGTGGTGATGG
>CAZHYA010000053.1:0-6735 GCA_964536525.1 uncultured Bacteroidales bacterium
AAGACCGATGTCAATGGCGATACCCTCTGGACCCGAAATTACGGCGGAAATAATGAAGAAAGGGCGTTCGATGTTGCCATCTGCCCGGATAACGGTTATATCCTCACCGGCTTTACCAAATCTTTTGGAGCAGGCGGAAAAGACCTTTATATTGTCAAGACGGATGAACATGGCAATATGCAATGGGAAAGGACCTATGGCGTCGAAACCGACGAGGAAGGCTATTCAATTGTCACGGCTTCGGACGGAGGTTATTTCATTGCAGGGAAGACCTACCGGTACGACAGTTCGGGCGACCTGTGGTTTATGAAGGTCAATGCACAGGGCGACAGCCTGTGGACGAAAAGATACGGTGGCGACCGCCGGGATGAAGTGGGCGAAGTGCACCGGACAGCGGATGGAGGATACATTTTCGCCGGAACCCGTGGACATGCGCTGACTTTAGGATACATTACGAACATTTATGTGATCCGTTTCAATTCACAGGGCGATACCCTCTGGACCCGCGAGATCGGCTTCGAAGATTACTGGGATGCCGGCGGGGATATACTGGAGTTGGATGATGGAACATTCCTATTGGTAGGGTATTATCATAACGAAGAATATATCGCCAGGCTGGATACCGATGGCAAGACCCTCTGGGAAAAGACATCCGGGTACGAGCAAAACGGGGGATTCACGACCATTGCCAAAAAGCCGGATGGCAATATCCTGCTGAGCAGGAACGGGTTCGGCTCCCAATACATGATGAACGTCAGGACCTATGATCCCGATGGCAATTTCATTTCATCCGATACCATGGGCTGGTCGCCCGGATATGTAATGTATCCTACCACAGCCCAGGCCAACGATGCCCAGCCAACATCAAGTGGTGGTTATGTGGCAACTGGCAGGGGATGTATTGCCGGAAATGCCAATAACTGGAATATCGTGCTTTACCGCAAAGGAGGCACCCTCACCATGCTGCCCCTGCCTCCCCTCGGCATCCGTGAGTTGCCGTTCCTGTCGGGGAATACCAGCCTGAAACCAGTCACCGTGTATCCAAACCCCGTAAGTGACCATGCCGTGATCGAATTCGAGCTGGCGGGGCGGGCGGATGTAGCCCTGAAGATCCTGGATATCGGCGGCCGCATCGTCTATGAATCCACACTGAAGCAGTTCCCTGAAGGTAAACAGCAGATCGAATGGCACGCAGGAAATCTTAATAATGGCGTATACCCATGCCTGATCACCGCCGGACAGGAAGCATTCTCCGGAAAGATCATCATCTTGAAAAACCAATGACCATGAAAAAGCCATACATCCTCCCCTTGCTGGTTTTAATATTCCTGATTCCGGAAGTGCAAGGTCAAATGACGGGCCGTGAAACCATGGCCCCATCCTATCCCGATTCGGTCATCACATGGAAGTTTGATGCACAGGGCGATTCTGCATTGAGCGCAAGGATGACTTACCGATATAACAATCATTTGCGTGTCATCGAATCGGAGAAATTCATCCGGGAGCAGTCCCTCAATCTCTGGATCCCCAACCGGAAAGAGGTCCGGGAATATGATACCCACGACCGGCGTACCCTGTGGGCCATCTATGAATGGGACAACAATGCGATGGCTTATAAGGGTTGGATAAAAGAAACGACCTTATTTAACAGTCACGGGAACCAGGCCGAGTATCATTATTATACCTGGGACTATACATCCTATGACTGGGGAAATCGTTTCTGGGACCTGTTTGATTATGATGATGAAAACAAACTGACGCGCAGGGACCATCTTGAATGGAATCTTGATGCAGAACGTTGGGATACCGCCTCGTATGAGATATACGAGTACGGCGGTGATGGATTGCTTGAGCGCCTTACCATATGGGAACCTGATGAAGAATTGGGCGGTGTGATTTATCCCTCTGAACGTAGGGATTATCAGTATGATGCTTCCGGGAATGAGATAGAATGGGTGGGGCAGAGCTATAATCCCGGCACTGAATTATGGTATTTCACTACAAAACATGAATATACATATGATATGCAGAACAGGAAAACCCATTCGATGTACTCCGAATACGACGAAGGCGAAGAAAAGTGGATTAACAAAGAAAAGGATGAATGGGGATGGAATGATTCCGACAGTATGACACTTTACGCATATTACCGGATCGGGGAAGACCTGGTGACCTGGTATCCTCAATTAAAAGCTGAAATGACCTATAACAGTCAGCGAAAATTAATTCATTACAGGGCATACAGCGGGAATGACCAGGCCCAGTGGGTACCTACCTATGAACGACGATATCCTTATGAGAATGACACCTTGCTCATGGCCGATTCGCTCTTTCAATGGATAGAGGCCGACCAGACATGGGAACTGGTGGATTGTAATAACTATCGGTATGATTCCCTTTACCGCATGCACACCGACTCGTATTATGATTTGGCCGTACATACAGGGCAGTATATGCTGCACTTCAGGGACTATTATTTCTATTCGGCAAGTGCAGGTATTGCTGAACAGCATATGCCTGCCATCCGGGTTTACCCCAATCCCGCCACTGGAATCGTATGCCTACGGTCGTCAGCCTTCAGTCAGCAGGAGGTGGTTCTGGAGATCGTTGATTTATCGGGGAAAGTGTTTTTTATAGAGAAGATGGGAAGAAGAGGAGAAGGAGGGATAAGTGTTGATATGGGTTCATTTACTGCAGGCATCTATTTCATCCGGATCCATTTAGAAAATCACTTGATCGTAAAAAAGATTCTTAAATTATAATGATTGACCACACAGATACCCCATGATTAACGGAGGTTACACAGAATCCATCAAGTGCCGTGCGCCAATATTAACTTAAACAGAGAACGATGAAAAAGTTTCACATCCTCCTTTTCAGCTCATTGCTCACTCTTCACTGCTCTCTGAAGGCTCAGCAGGTGATCTATGTAGATGTATCAAACAATACAGGCATCGAAGATGGTACACTGGCACACCCCTTCAACACCATCCTGGAGGGCTTGCAACTTTCTCAAGACGGAGATTCCATATCCATAGTTTCCGGTAATTACACTGAAGATACCCTTCTCATCGAAAAATGCGTTTCCATTGCCGGAGAAAGCCCTTCCTCAACGGTAGTGGAAGGGACATTCATACTTTCATCGAAACTCGACACACTTCCAGTACTGATCAGGGATATCTGGTGCCGGAATATCATGCACAGTGACAGTGGCTTCACCCGAACACCAGTGTCAATTATTCAATGTAGCTTGCAAGTCTTATATGATTACACACCTTCGATACAGGAAACAGGCCGGATTTTAGTAAAGAACTGCACAGCTGCAGACAGTATTCACATTGAGAGCGCATCATGCTCAGCCAGGAGAGAGGTTATTGATTGTGAAACTGAGGGTGGATTGTGGGTCGGCAGCTTATCTTCCTCGGGAAACATCCGGGTGTCTGGTAACCAGGTGGGCGGAGCGTTAACGGTATCGACCGTCGCCCAGAGTGACACAGTTATCCTGACAGATAATACAGTAGCAGAAAATCTCCGGGTTATATCCGTTGCATCCGGCCCGGGGCATTTCACAGGAAATATTATTGGCAATGGAGTTTATATCGCGGCTGTTTCTTATGAGGGATACGTTTTCAGGAATAACAATATTGCCTCCGGGGATCTGACTGGAAATTTCACCGCATTGGCCACCAGTGAGATTTCCTATAACACTTTTGAGAACGGTGGTATTGGTATAACTTCAAAATCTACGGATCTGATCATACATTCCAATATCATTGATATTGACAGATCGGAGAGTGGGATTCGGTTCAACAGTATTGCCGGAGGCTTGATCGACCACAATACCATTACCGTTCCCTATGCTGAACCATCCGGATTGCCGTTTGAAGAGGACACGGCAGCCACCTGTGGTGTCTATGTTCAGTCTGTTTCCTTCGGCGGAATGACAGGCAACAGGATCAGCGGCGGTGCCTATGGGGTATACTTATCAGCTATCGCGTCGCACGAATTTAATGAGAACGAGATTGAAGGGTCGCACTATGGTATATATCTGCAATCGGTTTCGGGAGATGTCGATAGCAACCTGATCGAAAACTGCGTCGCCGACGGTGTGATCCTGAATTACCAGGCTGAATATGGAGACACCAACTCGATCCGCCTCAACCATAACATCGTCAGGAATAACGGGGGGCATGGCATCCGGACCAGGGGAAACTGCCCCATGGGGAGACTGGATGAACCGGGCACAGGGTATAACGTCATCAAAGATAACGGAGGATACGACCTTTACGTGGAAACGCCAAGCGGTTTCGTTGACACCATCTGGGCGCAGAACAACGAATGGACACACAGCACGGAAGAAGAGGTAGGCCAGTTTGATATATATGATGCCGGCGATGATCCGTCAAAGGCCCTGGTGATGTATATGCCAATGCTGTCATTCGGGATGGAAGAGTACGAAGTACCGGAGATTGTGATGTACCCCAATCCCTGTCGGGATGGAAATATACAAATTGCAGTATGCAATATTCAATATACAAGTTATTGTTTGGAGGTACTGGATTTGTCGGGAAGGGCAGTTGTGAACACGATCGAGGGGTGGGCGGAAGAGCAATCAATCCGTTTGGATATCAGCCAACTGCCGGCAGGGATGTACCTGGTAAAGCTGCAAACGAAGGATGCGGTTGGAGTGCGGAAGCTTATTAAAAAATAGGTACGCGGTTCGCGGTACGGGGGACGAGGAAATAAAAATGACAAATTCCGGTAGCCGGTGAACGGTAGCCGGTAACAAAAAAATAAAACGCTATGAAGCATCTATTTCTACTGACTTCTTTAAGCCTGATCAGCCTGACAGCATTCAGCCAGCAGGGCACGATTGAGCTCCCCGCCACCGGCCAGACGACCAGCTATTACCCCGGCGACGACGGCGACCTGCAAATAGGTGTCCCTATCCCGGCCAACCGATTCACCGACAACGGCGACGGCTCCATCACCGATGTTTTCACCGGCCTGATGTGGGTGAAAGATGCCAACCTGATGGCCACCCGGAATCCGGACTTCGACCAGGACCGGACCCCGGGTGACGGCGATATCGACTGGAAAACCTCGCTTGCGTACGTGGAACTGCTGAACAGCGATAATTATCTTGGGCATAACGACTGGCGCGTACCCAATATGCTGGAATTGAAATCACTCGTCAATCTTCAGTATCCCGATATTGCTCTGCCACCAGGTCATCCGTTCATAAATCTCAAGGATGTATACTGGTCTTCCACTACCTCGGAGCAAAGCCGTGCCGTGGCCATCACAGTCATGATCCAGGAGCATTATGCCCATTCCAACATCACCAACCCGGCGGGGGAGACTGAGGACTTTCCCAAAGATCCGGATGTGATGGGTGGCAGCTACTGGAAGTACTACCTTCTACCCGTGAGAAGCAGCGCAACCCCGGGATCGGTTGATATTCCGAAAACCGGCCAGCGCTATACTTTTTACCCGGATGATGACGGGTTACTTTCCGAAGGGACAGCCTGGCCTACACCACGACTCGTGGACAACAACAACGGCAGCGTCACCGACCGCCTCACCGGGCTGATGTGGACGAAGGATGCCAACCTGATGCTCACCCGCAACCCGGATTTCGACACCAACCAGTGGGTCGACGGCGCCATCAACTGGCAGCATGCCCTGGATTACATCGCCTTGCTGAACTCCGAAAATTACCTGGGCCACAGCGACTGGCGCGTGCCCAACCGCAACGAGATGACCAGCCTGGTGGACATCAGCCGGAGCTCTCCTGCGATGCCGGAACAGTACCCGTTTACCAATCTCATGGGATTCAATTACGATCTGTGTTACTGGACATCCACCACCCGTGCCGATGAGACCGACCAGGCCTGGATGGTCTGGTTCACCGACGGCATGATGGGCGGCGGCAACCGGCTGCAGTATTTAAAAACGCAGGACTGGCACGTCTGGCCTGTCAGAACCGACAATACGCCACTCCCCACCTCTTCCGTCAGTGGAACCATCACCCTCGACGGAAATCCTTATCCCAGGGCCGAAGTCTACCTGAGCGGCCCCATCAGCGGCTTCACCCGAACCAATCTGAATGGAGAGTACGAGTTCAATCATCTCCCCAATGGAAATTACACCCTCTTTCCTACCCACAAATACGCGCGTTTCGATCCGTTGAGCTACAGCGTAACCCTGAACAACAGCACCTCCACGTGCAACTTCGATGCATCATATACACGGGCTTATGGCTGGGTGGATATCAGCGAGAAGCTGTTCCCGGTAGGTGGTGCGGCGGGAGGCTGCCTCTCCAGCCTCTGGTTCATCGGCAATGAGGGATGGATCACCAACAGCTGCAGCTATGCTGAGATCTATCACACCACCGACGGCGGCGAAACATGGGATGTGCAGGCTCCCCTGGCGGAGTGCCATGATATATGGATGCAGTCCTCCGAGGTGGGCTATACAGGAGGAGCGAGTGGCCTGCTCTGTAAGACAACAGACGGCGGCCAGAACTGGAATTTCTTTGCCGTGGCGCCTTCCCAGATCCGCAGCATCGCCTTTTCTCCGGATGGCTCCATAGGCTGGGTCGGCGGTGCTGAAGGATGGCTGTCTGAGATTACCGAAACGGGCCTGCAATCCCAATTCTTTACTTACACGGACTGGGACGCCATGTCATTTGGGTCGAATGATTATGGCTGGGCGGTGAGTTGTTTCGGAAGG
>CAZHYA010000053.1:6771-10892 GCA_964536525.1 uncultured Bacteroidales bacterium
CATCGTGGGACTGGTCACCCACGGCATACACCCAGTTCAACACGCCCGACCAGGCCTGGCTGAGCTATGGAGGGGAACTGCTCCGACTGAGAAATGGAATGTTCCAACATTTTTATGAAGATACCGCGCAAAGCATCCAGGGCGTGTTCACCCTGGACATCGATAGCATATGGGCCGTGACCACCGGCGGGGATGTACTGATGTCATCGAATGCCTATGGCGACACCGTGCATTTCAACGTGGACAACCTCGCAGATTCCTGGCTCACGGATGTCTTTGCCGTCGACGGGCACCACGCCTGGGCGATAGGCAATAACGGCTCGCTTTACCGCTATGGCCTCCTTGAAGGTTTCCCTGCCGGCGGGGCTGATATCCTGGATTTCGTTGTCGACCAGCAGGTGCAGCCAGCAGAGATCAATGCAGACGAACAAACTGTGCATGCCATCGTGGAAGAAGGCACCGACCTGACCCAGCTCATCCCGGAAGTGTTCATATCCGCTGCCGCCAGCATCGATCCCCCCGGCGGGAGCATGCAGGACTTCACCAGTCCTTTTACCTACACTGTCAGTTCAGAAAACGGCCAGACAGTCAAGAACTGGGTGGTGACGGTGGATATCACAACAGCAGTGAGCGAGCGGGAGTTGCCGGTGATCGTGCTTTATCCCAACCCGGCCAGGAACATTGTCAATTGTCAACTGTCAACTGTCAACGGTCAATGGTGTCAAATAACGGTGTATGACCTTTACGGGAAATTGTTGATATGTTCCCCCCTCCACCGGGAGGGGGCTGGGAGCCTGCAACTCGACGTAAGCCACCTGCCGGCCGGCCTGTATTTCATCCGGGTTCAGACTGAAGATAGAGCGGGTACTCAGAAGATTATAATTCTGTAAAGTGAATGCTCCGATTTACACCAATTTACACCAATGGATCAAACAATTAGCAAATAACAAATAGCCAATAGCCAATTTAAAATAATATACCATGAACCGACATATCACATTCTTTCTCTGCTCAGTGATCAGTGTTCACTGTTCACTGCATGCGCAGCAATACGGCTGGGTCGACATCAGCAAAATGCTACCAGACCTACCCTTCGACACCACGTACAACAATTCAGGCGATACCCTGGTTGCAGACCTGACAGACCTGTATTTCATCAATGATTATGAAGGCTGGGTCACTTCATGGCAACAGAGCGATACGGCCACGGCCACCATTTTCCATACCGTCAATGGAGGGGATAGCTGGGAGATGCAACGTGTGGACTATAGCTGCAATGATATCTGGATGCTGGATAGTCAGACAGGTTATGCAGGCAGCCAGGCCGGTGGGATCATTTACAAAACCACGGACGGAGGGATGCGTTGGGGTTTTTTTGGGATCACCGGACGGCCGGTTACGGACATGTCATTCCCACCTGGTAGTGACACAGGCTATGTCTGCAGTGATCAATGCAATACTTTTCATAAAATTAGACCGGAGGGACTTATCGAATACCCCGCAACCAGCAACAACTACTGGGAAGGTATCAGTGGCACCAGCGAAGGGATTTGGATGGCCGGGGGTGCGCATGTCAATTTCTGGAATGGTACGGAATGGGAATGGGATGCCCCAGGCCTCTGCAGTTATTACACTTGTTTATATTTTATTAGTGACCGGAATGGCTGGGTGGGTAATCATTGTTATGTGCAGGGTTTTAACAGGCATGGGATTCCATGGACTAAAATTTTCTATACAGAGGAAGCATCTGTCATTTCAATTCATGCGTTAACCAAAGATCAATTGTGGGCAACACTTTCTGATGGCCGGATCATCCGTACTGAAAACGCCAGCGATTATAGTTGGGATACCATTACTCATTTACCGATAAACAATGTAGTTTGGGAAACACAACCGCATCCCCCTATTAAAGGCTTATTGCGATCTATCCAGTTCACATCACCCAATAATGGATATGTCGTAGGAAATGAGAATGTGATATTAAAATACACCGAGGTTTCAGGAATTAGCGATCAGGAGCTCAATGCGGGTGACATCGTGCTGTTTCCAAACCCCACCCGTGGGAAATTCCAAATCACAAGCACCAAATCTCAAATAAATACCAAATTACAAAACTCAAAACTCAACATTGAAATCGTTGATCTTTTCGGCAAAGTCGTAGAATCCTTTAACAATCGACCAATTGAACAATTGAACAAGAGTGCTCTTGATTTTGACATCAGCGATGTCCCCCCCGGCATCTATTTCATCCGAATACATCTTGAAGATCAAATGATTGTGAAGAAGATTATAAAATTATGAGATCATTAATCACTTCGATATACCTTTTAAATTCTGAATAATGAAATAAAAAAACTTACACTTAAATTTTCAGATGATGAAAACAAAAATTACAACATTGCTCTTCATTACGTTGCTGATGCTCATCACAACCTATTGCAAGAAGGAAAGCGAAAATGAAAACAATGATCCCGGTAACAACACAGGCACAGTGATGGATATTGACGGCAACCAGTACAAAACGGTTGTAATTGGCGAGCAGGTGTGGATGGCAGAGGATCTTAAATCGAGCCATTATAATGACGGAACCCCCATCAATAATGATACCTCTGGCTATTACATACCTGACAGCACGAAATCATCCACCCTTCATTCACATGGTTATAAATATTACGATATAAACGCTAATAATATCTGTCCTGCAGGATGGCACCTGCCGTCAAAACAAGAATGGAGAGATTTGGTGGGTTTCGTTGCACACGATAACAACGGGATACATGGAGGAAAAGAGGCAACAGCGCTGAAAGCAACAAATGGCTGGATAGAAAATGGAAACGGGACGGATGTATATGGCTTCGCTGCCCGCCCCAATGGCGTTTATCTGGCTGAAAGCAATACCCTTATTCATGTTGGGGAGGCAGGCTACTGGCTTTCAAGTGATGGCGCGTATAGTGGCCCATGGATAAGATATATGTGGCACTATAACACAACGGTCAGCGAAACGACCGGTTCCTGGAAAAATGGTATTAGCATAAGATGTTTAAAGGATTAATTAACCAAGAATAGTTGCCATGAAAACATCCCACATCCTCCTGCTCGCTTCACTTTTCACCCTTCACGCTTCACTTGTTGCGCAGCAGTACGGCTGGACCGACATCAGCGCCAACGTCCCCGGTGAGCCTGACTTTTCCGGCGTGTACTTTGTTTCCGACAATGAAGGCTGGATATCTGTAAGCAGCGGACCGGAAATTTATCACACCACCGATGGCGGGGAAACGTTTGAAATTCAGGAAACAAGTCTTGGCACATCAACAGCAGCTATTTATATGATTGATGATAATGAAGGATACACCGGTGGCGGGAGCGGGTTTGTTTACCGGACACTTGACGGCGGGACAAACTGGGATCTCCTCGGTGCAATGTCTTCTTCGCTCAATGAATTGGACTTTGCAAGTTCCACCCAGGGATATGCCTGCGGGGATAATGGAGCAGTTTTTAGTGTAACACCTGAAGGTGTAGCTAATCTAAACAGCGGGCTTGCAACAAATCTTTATGATATTAGCGCTTCATCTGTTGACAATGTTTGGGTTTGCGGAGGAGGCACTATTTCTCATTATAATGGAACAGGTTTCGAATTCCAGTCAGGCCCGTCAGGTAGTTATAATTCAATATTTTTTATTAACGATAACGAAGGATGGGTTGTAGGAAATGTCGGATTAATAGGCTATACGGAAGATGGCGGTGATAATTGGCATCGACAAATAAATTCAGACGATAACTCACTTTATTCAGTTTTCTTTTACGATGAAAATGATGGTTGGGCAGTTGGAATTAATGGAGTCATTCTCAAAACATCAGATGGTGGCGAAAACTGGCAGATTGAAGGTGCTGGTCTTACCATTAATTTACTCACGGGCATCCATTTCACCTCCCCTATCAATGGTTATGTTGTTGGTAATGGAAAAACCCTGTTGAAATACACTGAGGTTTCGGGAATCGGAGATAATATCCAGAATCTGGCGTTCGAGGTGTACCCCAATCCCTTTCGGGTTGGAAATATACAAATTGCAGTATACAATATTCAATGTGCAAATTATTGTTTGTAGGTTCTGGATTTGTCG
>CAZHYA010000054.1:0-8359 GCA_964536525.1 uncultured Bacteroidales bacterium
GCCGGCATCCTGCAATCTCTGTCTGTGATCTTCTGTTTTATCCTTTGTTTCCCGGCTTCGTTTGTTGCAGCCAGGGCTTCAACTTCAGGAGATACTTTGTTTCAGGCATCAGGACTTTCTTCGGCCCGTGACTCCATACGATATCTTTATAATCGCGCAGAGGCCTGCCGGTACGAAGATCCGGCCATGGCCGCCGGGATCGCCTATCAGGCCCTTACCCTTGCCGATAAGGAAGATTCAATGGAACTGTCAGCCAGAATAAATGAACTCCTGGGGCATATTTTCCTCGACAAAGGGTTATATGATAAAGCCCTCGAAGCTTATTCCTCGGCCCTCGATATCTGCAGCCGTAACGACGACGATCTTGCCCGGGCCGGCTGCATGAACAACATTGGCATCGCTTACCAGAAGATCAATGTGTATTCGCTTGCCCTGAAGAACTTCCTGTATGCTGCTGCCATGTTCAGCGAAAACCACGATACTCAAGGGCTGGCACGGAGCCTGAACAATATCGGCATGACCTATTGCCTGCAGGACGACGCAGACCGGGCGATGCAATATTTCAATGATGTTCTTGATCTCTCAGCCGACAGCCTCGGCCTTCCCTTACGGGCAGAAACCTATGCAAACATTGGATTTGTTTTCTCCTGCCGGGGCGACCTTCATTTAGCAGTGGATTTTTCGAGGAGAGCCCTCGAAATCTATTTGCGTCTTAAAGATGAATACCATGCCGCGGTGATGCATAACAGGCTGGGCGACCTTTACATGCAGGCCGGTGACTACGAAGCGGCGTTGGGTCAATACGATGCGGCCATGGTAATATTGGAACATCGTAAATATTACAAGAAACTGGCAGAGACTTTCCTGCTCAAGGCCCGAATTCAAAGCGCCACAGGAGATTTTGGGGAGGCAGTGCAACTTGCCAATCAAAGTATCACCATCGCCTATAAGCACGGCTTCAGGAATTTGCTGGCCGACAGTTACCTGTTACTTTCCGAACTTTATACCGCCAACGACGATGTCCATTCGGCTTACGCCTATTTCAGGCAGTACAGCATCATGAGGGATTCATTACTCAACGAGAAAGTGATACAGGCCATTGCCGACAGCGAGATACGCAATGAGTTCATCAGACACGACATTGAGGTTGAAAATATTGCGCGGGATAAGCAATTGAAAAAATACACGCGCTGGTTTGCCATCGTCATCCTTATCTTGTCAGGACTGAGCGTGATCCTGGCCTATTCCAAACTTGCCAGTCAGCGGAAAGCCACGCGCATCCTGGAGCATCAACGAAACATCCTTAAGCAAACACTGCTCGATCAGCGGATCAGTGAGGAAAAATACAGAGCATTGTTTTCACCGGCAAATGATGCCATCTCTCTGATGGACCATGAGATTTTCGTCGATTATAACGATAAAACGATGGAGATCTTTGAATGTACACGAGAAGAGATCATCAACCACCCCCCCTATAATTTCTCCCCTGCCTTTCAGCCCGACGGTAAAAGTTCGAAGGAAAAGGCCCAGCAGTTGATCAGGGAATGCATTGACGGAAAGGCGCAACGTTTTTACTGGTTGCATAACCGGAAGGACGGAACCCTTTTCGATGCCGAGGTCAGCCTCAATACCATTGAACTCGAAGGGAAATTATATATACAGGCCATCGTGAGGGATATCAGCGAGCGGGTGAGGGCAGAGCGGGAGATGGTGAAAGCACGTGAAAAAGCTGAAAAAGCCACGGAATCAAAGACATTCTTCCTTGCAAAGATGAGTCATGAGATACGCACCATGCTCGGAGGCATCACCAGTTCGGTACAATTGCTGCTGAGCACCAAAGTGGATAAACAGCAGAAGGAGCTTCTCGACATCATCGACACTTCTGCCGGCAACCTGCTCGCCATTGTGAATGAGATCCTCGACCTGTCAAAGATCGAGGCAGGAAAGGTTTATCTCGAAGAGCATCCGTTCAACCTGCGCAAGGCGATCGAGACCAGTATCAATGCATACCAGGCCAAGGCAAAAGAGAAAAAGATCGCCCTGTTCCTGAGCATACATCACAAGGTACCGGAATGGGTGTCGGGCGATGTGCTGCGCCTCAGCCAGATTCTGGCAAACCTGTTGTCGAACGCCATCAAATTCACCAATGAAGGCAGCGTGACCCTTGATGTGGTTGTTGCACGGTCGCCGGCCAGGAGCCCTCTTGTTGTATTCAGGGTTTGTGATACCGGCATCGGGATCCCCGGGAACAAGATCGACGACCTGTTTTCGGAATACTCGCAATCCGACCTTTCGATCAGCCGGCGCTTTGGCGGCACCGGCCTGGGGCTTAACATCGTTTACAGGCTGGTGATGCTCATGGAGGGAAGCATTGAAGCCGAAAGTGAGGTCAACAAGGGCACATGTTTCACGGTAAGGATCCCCTTCAGAAAAGCAGAACCTGTTGCCGTGGAGGCCGCGGATGGGAAGGCCGATCCTGCAACCGGCAACAGGAAATACAGGATCCTACTGGCCGAAGACAATGTGATCAACCAGAAGATTACCATGATCAACTTGCGCAACCTGGGACACACCGTCGACCTGGCCGTAAATGGCAACGAGGCCTGGAGGCTATACAACGAAAACCCTTACGATATCATCCTTATGGACATCCAGATGCCGGAGATGGACGGCATAGAAGTTACACGCCTGATCAGGCAATTTGAGGCCAGCAACCCCTCCAAAGCGCGCACGCGCATTGTTGCGCTCACCGCGAACATCCTGCAGCAGGATATGGAATATTGCCTTGCTGAAGGCATGGATGCCTATATCTCCAAGCCTTTCAGCATTGACGACGTCATTGCGAAACTGGAACCATGATCATCCAGGCAGGATCATCATTATTTCTTGACCATCCGCGCTGTTTCAAGCATTTCACCGGACCTTACCACCAGGTAATAGATCCCGGCAGGGCAGGCTGAACCATTTGCAGCAAGGCCATCCCATTGAAGCCGGTGTATGCCCTCTGTAAACTGCCTGTCGGCAAGTGCAGCCACGTGCCTGCCCGTATTATCGAGCACATAGATCATGGCATGGCCGGCCCGGGGCATTTTAAATTCGATGTTGGCCACCTGGCTGACTGGATTAGGGTATATGCCGGTAAGGACGGGCTTATGAGCCTGCTCGCCGATACCCTGGGTCAGGATGTCCTCATTGACGATGATCAGCACCTCGTGGTCGCCACCGTCACATTCGATGAACATGGTGTCCTGCCTGTAATCGGCAGGGTTATCGACGGGCAAACCAACGAATACGGTAAGGATCAGCGAATCGCCTGCGGCAAGCTGGTAAGGAAATTCGACGACGGGCTCAGCCCACCAGAAGAATTCATCCCATTCCTCGAGGTTGATGCTCTCGATGACCGCATCTTCTTCGCCATCGGGATATATCTTCACCTGCAATCCCTCCATGGCCTGGGTCACATCATCGAACAGCAGGGTGTCGGGGGTTACCACAAGGCCGGGGAGCATCTGCACAACCGTGAACCGGTGCGGGTCGGGAGCGCCGATATAGGGATGGTTGGCGCTGCGGCCCGATTCGTCGGCCGCATGGATGTAGTAACTCACCACCGTACCTTCGGGCTGGTAAGGGATCACGCCTTTGTAGATGTTGCCGATCTGCTGCACCATGGGCAATGCCTGGTAACTGCCGGCCCCGCTGCGATAATACAGAAGAACAGAATCGGCATACAGCGGCGACCCCGAATAAGGTTTAATGGTAGCCGTGACCTCGTACTCGTCCTGCAACTGAATATTGCCGAGCAGGGGCATATGCCTGATCTGGAGCATGCCGATGTCGGCCAGTCCCTTGGTGCGGCAATGGAGCGCGTCGGTGTTCTCCCATCCGTCGTACATCACCCCGATGACCTCGTAGCCGGGCATGGCCTCTTCATAGACCTGCAGGGCATCGCCATCGTATGTGCTGCCCGTGAGGGGGACAAAGACTTTTTTATTCAGGATGAGGGAGTTGGTATAGGGGGTATTCGGGTAATTGCCCGGTGTAAAGACGCGGTATACCTGGTATGGCACGCCCCAGTCGCTGAGGGTAGTGGCAAAATAGTTGGCCACGTATTCAAAGTCGTTGTATCGCGGATCCGACGTCGAGACGGATCCGATCAGCACCTTGTTCACCCCGAGGAACTTGCCCCAGCAATCGATATGCTTGATGTATTCGCCCAGCGGGTCGGGCAGCACATGGTACTGTTCAACGCCCAGGTAATCCTCTACCATGTCCTGGATCTCCTGGTGTGTCATCCCGTTATTCTCTTCCCACACCAGGTCGGTAGAGGCGCCCTGGCTGATGCCCGTGCACATCCAGTTGCCTCCCGTGTGTTCAAGGGGCATGCCGAAGAGGTTGATGCCCAGGTGGGCGGCCACCTCCACGGGAATCTCGTCGTCGTTCGGCCTCGGCCTGTTGTAGGGGTAGTCGCAAACCCCGAACTCCCCGTTGCCGTCGATCACGAACCATGGGCCGTAGTCGCGGGTCCAGTACGAATCGGTGGGCGCCTGGATAAAGTCTATATTTTCCATATTGGCACCGTTATTCTGGTAAATACTGTTCACGATGTTTTGCTGGCTCTGGCCGGCCACGATGGTGGTGAGCCCGCAGTCCTGCGACATCTCGACCATCAGTGAGGTGGGCAGCCCGAAAGGATAGCGCACCAGCACACCCTGCATATGCTCAAATTCTGCCACCATGCGCACCGGGTGGCCCGGAGGGTCGGTGGGAACAAAATTCTTGGCGTTGTCGTGCGGAAGGCGCATCTCCTCTTCGCTGAGGTAGTGCATCTTCTTCCAAACTGGGATGTCCTGAGCTCCGATACGGGCAGCAAAAACCATGGTTATGGCAAGAATAAAAAGGCCTGTCTTTTTCATGTAAGGAAGTGTTTATAGCTTAGATAGCAGTATAAAAAAATGGTTGGTCAAAAATAGTCATTATTTTTTATCGGCCGGGTACCTGTCCTGATGCCATTGTTGCGATAATAGATTTGTTTATTATCTTTGCAGTAACCAATCGTTACGGACATGAACACATTATCGATCATACTCGGCATTCCCGGTTACTGGCAGATCATCCTCATCGTGCTGGTGGTTTTGTTGCTTTTCGGCGGTAAGAAGATCCCTGAACTCATGAAGGGTATCGGGCGGGGCACGCGTGAATTCAAGAAAGGGCTGAACACCGACGATGACGACGACAAGGACAAAGACAAGGATGTGACCAAAAAGGAATAGCCCCTTCCGGGGTCTCACTAAAAGGGAATACGGGCATCGTGATCGACCCCGTATTCCTTTTTTTTATTCGCGAAATACAGATCTTAGAAGCGGAGCGAACTGAAATCTGTAAGTCGAACAATCCCGACGAAGTCGGAGGGTATAATAATCGTAGTTATACACCGGAATATGTTTCTCCCGAATTCTCGTGACTTTGGGGTTTCATAACTGTTATCCCACCGGGATCCAGATCTCGGTACGCAGGTCTTCCGCCCTGGTCTTCCCGGGATCGTTCAGGTATATTTCAAGCGGCGGGGCATCCCTGAGTTCATGGCCACTTTGCGGGTACCAGTTCCTGTAGATGTCGTTGTACGACGACTGCAGGTTGCGGTAGGGCCCTTTATGCACGAACACGGCAAACCTGCCTCCTTCAACCATTTTCATGCCCACTTCCCCTTCCCCCTTCACTTCGCTTTCGACACTGAGGCATGCATCATACCTCAGCCTGGCAGTTTCGGTGATCTCGGGGTCGTCGTGGCTGAGGCCGAACATCATGGTGCCGGGCCCGAAAAGGTTCTTTTTGGCAGCAAAGCTGCACAGGCGTTCCCATACGGGGCCTACATTGTTGTAATCGCCGGTAGATCGGATATAGATCACTTTGATATCTTCCATCTGCCGGATCTCTGGTTTTAATTCCATATCGGTTTCCTTTAAATTGAACAATAGGGTTACATGATCCCGTCGCAGCACAGTGTTGTTGTCCCTGAAAGCGGAGGGGGAAACGCCAAAACGGCCCCTGAAGGCCTTGGTCAGCGACGAAGGCGTTTCATACCCCACCTCATAGGCGATCGCTGCCACCGGCTTGTCGCTGTATGCCAGCAGCATGGCGGCAGCCTGCAGGCGTTGCCTGATGATATACGATCCCAGCGACTCATCCAGGTGGGCCCTCATGATACGGTGGAAATGATAGGGCGAAAAACAGGATACCGAGGCGAGCGTGCCCAGGTCGAGTTTCTCATCCAGGTGCTCGTCGATATAGTGGAGCACCCTGTTGATCCTTTCCCTGTAATCATTCCGGATGTCGTTCTGTGGCATGGCGTACGGGTTTCGGACAAAAGTATACCGTATGGAGCAGAGAGGCTTTTCCTATCTTGCTCGATTCACAGCAGGCAAAGATAAGTAAGAACATCCCGGAAATAAAGTGAGCCCGTCGTGCATAATTCGAATAATCATAATTTTGCATGGTATTTGTATACCATAAACAACCTGATTCAAGTTATCTGACTATGACGATCCGTAATAAGCTTCTTTGCGTATATGCCTTCGTGCTGGCCCTCTCCTTTACGACAACTGCCCGTGGGCAGGCCATGGCAGGTGCCGATACCCTTTACAAGGCTGAAATTATGGCTGCCGACAGCATGCTGCCCGACACCATTGCCCCTGGCCAGGTGCCCATGACGGATTCGCAGGTGCTGGCCATGCTCGACAGCCTCTCCATGCTGAAGTATTACGGCGACATGGTCTTCATCACCGATGTCGACAGCCTCAACGTGTACGGCTTTGCACCCGGCCAGGTGCCGACCTGGCCCGATGAGGTGCTGGCAGCGAGGATCGACTCGTTGAACCGTGAAACCACCATCGAACTGGCTTTCAACCGTCATGTGAAGAACTATATCGACCTCTATGCCGTCAAGAAGCGTGATCTCACCTCCAGGATCCTTGGCCTGTCTGAGATCTACTTCCCACTCTTCGAGGAGCAGCTCGACCGCTTCGACATTCCCCTGGAGATGAAATACCTGGCCGTGGTGGAGTCGGCCCTCAACCCCACGGCGGGTTCCCATGCCGGGGCCAAAGGCCTCTGGCAGTTCATGTACGGCACGGGCAAGGTTTACGGCCTCAGGGTCACCACCCTCATCGACGAGCGATACGACCCATACGAGGCTACCATTGCTGCCTGCCAGCACCTCAACGACCTCTACGATATTTACGGCGACTGGTCGCTGGTGATGGCCGCCTACAATTCAGGGGCCGGCAACGTGAACAAGGCCATCAGGCGAGCCGGTGGCGTGAAGAGCTACTGGGCCATCTGGCCTTACCTGCCCAGGGAGACCCGTGGCTATGTGCCGGCCTTCATCGCAGTGTACTATACGATGACCCATGCGGCGGCACATAACATCTATCCCGTACATCCGGGCATCCTCTACCGTGAAACCGACACCGTACGCGTGCACGATGTGCTCTCCTTCGACCAGGTGAGTGAAATGCTGGGCGTCCCCATGGACCAGGTCAGGCTGCTCAACCCTATCTACAAGCAGGGCATCATCCCTCACAAAGAGGGAGAAGCATTCTACCTCAGGCTGCCCAACGCCTATATCGGCGCTTTCATCAGTAACGAGAAGGAACTTTATGCCTATAAGACCAAAAAGGGTGTCGAGAAGGAACAGCTGCTGGCCGAGATCAAAAAGGCCAGCGAGCGTACCGTCCACGTGGTGCGCAGCGGAGAGAACCTGGGCCTCATCGCCCGGAAATATCATGTGTATGTGAGCCAGCTAAAGGCATGGAACAACCTGCGCAGCTCGACCATTTACCCCGGGCAGCGGCTGGTGGTGTACCCGTCGGGGAAGTACGATCCGCAGGGGCCGGCGACCGCGGCGGCCACGGCACCGGCAACATCCTCTTCATCGAGCCAGAAGGCCAGCACACACACCGTGAAGAGCGGTGAGAACCTGGGGCTGATCGCAAAAAAATACGGATGCAGCGTAGCCCAGCTCAAAAGCTGGAACAACCTTTCGGGCAGCACCATCCACCCCGGACAGAAGCTGAAGGTGTCAGGCCAGGCCATGGCCGATGCCGGCGTGAACACCGAATATATCTATCACACGGTGAAAAGCGGCGACACGCTGTGGGACATCGCCAAAATGTACGACGGGGTGACCGTAAACCAGATCAAGCAACTGAACAATATCAACAATGCCAGGCGGCTGAAGCCCGGCGACAGGATAAAGATCGCGATCAAAAGATCGTAATGGATAACCAAGACCCTTAATATGAAAAGATCAGGTACAGGCAACCCACTCGTCATGGCATTGCTGACCGTTTTATCGGCACTG
>CAZHYA010000054.1:8426-10802 GCA_964536525.1 uncultured Bacteroidales bacterium
AGGTCGACAGGCCGCACCAACGAGATCCTCGTGGTGACCAACACCAAGGACATGTGGGAAGGCGAGGTGGGTGCTCTGGTAAGGAAATTCTTTGAGCAGCCCCTGTACGGGCTTCCGCAGCCGGAGCCCATGTTCCAGCTTTTCAACATTGCCGATGAGGCATTCAACAAGGTGTTCAAGGCCCAGCACAACATTCTGATCATCGACATCAGGCCGGGATTTGAAAAGGCGCTGGTGGAAACAAGATCCAACTATTGGTCGAGGCCACAGCGGGTCATCAAGATCACGGCCCCCGACACGGCCGCTTTCCGCAGGACCTTCAACGAGCACAGCACGGCCTTCCTCGAAGCCTACAACAAGCTTGAGATCGAACGGACCAATGAGCAGTTCAAGATGGCCCGCAGCGTGAAGCTGGCCAACATCGTGAAAAACAAGTTCGGCTTCGGCATGCAGTTGCCCGGCGGTTTCGTGATCGGGGCCGAAGACAACAACTTCCTCTGGCTGAGGCAAAACATGCAGAAGGTTAAGCAGGATGTGGAGCTCGGCATCCTGATCCACGAGCAACCCTACATCGACACCACTGTGTTTGCAGCCGGGAACATTTTGGCGCTCCGCGACTCGTTGACTTCAACGTTCATCCAGGGCCCCAGCCCGGGTTCCTACATGGTGGTCTCAAGGGAATTCGTCCCCCCTGCGTTCAGATGGAAAGACGACTACGTGACCGGCTTCGCCGTGGAAACGCGCGGCCTCTGGATGGTGAAGAACGACTTCATGGGCGGGCCCTTCATCAGCTACACCTTTGTCGACCCCAAACTGGAGCGCGTGATCACCGTCGACGGGTATGTTTACAATCCCGGCGACCTGAAACGCAATTTCATCCGGCAGATGGAAGCCATCTTCCACACCATCGATTTTAATGTTGAATAGGGAATCCGGGATCCCTGTCCGGATATCAGAAATAAGCCGCGTTATTCCTTCACGTAGACAGCCGTGATGCTGCCGTGTTTCACCTTGCTGGTGTAGATGATCTTTCCATCTTCGTACTTCCCCAGTTCCATGGCATCATCCAGGGGATCGGACTCCAGCCTGAAACTCACCATGCCGTCGTCCTCGTTATAGGTCCAGAAGGCATCGGTAGAGTACCCGTCGATGGTGAGGGTCATGGTATAGTCCTCGTTCAGCACAAAGGTGGTGGTCTTGGTGGAAGCGATCACCTTGTCGATGCTCTGGAGGTTGGCCATGCTGGAGTCGACCTCGGCGGTGGCGCTTTCGGTGATCCAGGTGCCGGTGAGCCTGTCTTCGGTCGAGCCGCAGGCGGCGAGGAGGAAAAGGGCCATGAGGCCGGTGGCAAGTGCAATGAATATGCTTGTTCTTTTCATGTTGCGATGGGATTAAGGTGTGCAAAGGTACGAAATCGTATCCGTTCCCGCATCATTATTTCGTGTGATGAAATGCGACCATCATCAAAGGTCGAACAGGTCGATCTCGTGGGTAAGATCCCTTTTGAGGATGGTCTTTCTTCTTTTTGTGCGGGCTTTTTTCGCAGCCTGCTCAAGGATGACCTTCAGCCGGGCTTCGGCTTCATCGAACGAATCGGCGCTGATCTTCATATCCATGGATTTGGCCAGCGCCCTGATGCCTGTTTTGTTGATCAGTGACATGGGTGGAAGGTTTAGGTTCATAAGCAAATATACAAAAAGGCGATGGCGTTTGGTAATTTTGGGGGGTTAAATTACAGATACCGAAAACCCTATTCCATTTTCCATTTTCCATTTTCCATAAATCATGGCACCCCTACGGGGCGCTGCAGGCATGCATGGCTTTCCCTGTTACGGAGATAGGGCCCCTACGGGGCCGGGTAATTTTTCAGACCTGTAATTATAAATCCCACAAAACAATTGTTATTACCTGACAATTACGGCCGACATCATTCCCTATTCCTTTTTCCATTTTCCTTTTACCTTCTTCCTTTTACATTAAGCAACCGCTACGCGGTTGAAAGGTCTGTGCGCCCAATTTCCGGCTACAAATCAGGAACCGCTACGCGGTTCAGCACTCCCCTAAGTTAGTCCTGATTCTTATTCTTATTCCCTGATCCTTGTTCCCCTGTTCTCTATTCCTCTGTTCTTTATTCTTTTACCATCTTCACAACACTCACCCCATCCTCAGTCCTCAGCACCCCGTAATATATGCCCGCCGGCAAATGCCCGGGAGACCAGGTAATCTTATGACGGGGGGACTTTGAGACGGAGGGACCTGGTGACCGGGATTGATACACCAGAGCTCCCATTGCATTGTAAATTGATATTTGGAATTTGGAGTTTCCTTTGAGTTCAAACTCAATGGTGGTTGTGGTTGTGAAGGGGTTGGGGAAGG
>CAZHYA010000055.1:0-10600 GCA_964536525.1 uncultured Bacteroidales bacterium
AGGGTCCTGGAATCGTTTAATGGCTTCCAGGACAAGAAATGCTGATATGCCGATGAGTACCAGGGCATTGAAAAATGCTGCCAGGATCTCGATACGCTTATAGCCAAAGGTCTTCCTTTCATTCGAAGCCCTTCCGCTCACCCTGCGTGCGATGTAGGCAAGCAATATGGCAATGGTGTCGCTGAAGTTATGGATCGCATCGGAAAGCAGGGCAAGGCTGTTGGCCATGATCCCGCCGATGATCTCAGCTACGGTGATCAGGATATTCAGGACGGTGACCAGCAGCAAGCGCCGGCCACCTCCGTCGGCACGTTTGTCATGATGGTGTACCACGCCTTAAATATAGCGAATTAATGCGGTGCAACATCCTTTTTACAGCAGGCCGGTAATTTGGCATATGCTTCAGGGTCGGCTTCCACATCGTCGGCATCGTACCCGAGTTTCGAAATGGCTTTCCTTAACTTGTCCGGATCGGTCTTGGCGGTCTTGTATGTGATGGTCACGATCTTCGTTTCATCATCAAGCGATACCGATTTTACGCCTTTCTCAAAGGCCATGTTGCCTTCGATGCGTTCCTCGCACATGCTACAGACGGCCGACGTCTGGATCTTGATCTCCTTTTCCGTCGGTTCTTCCACCTGGGCCAGAACGCCCTTATTCAGTCCAACGGCAAATACCGTCAGCACGATCACTTTGATTATTGTTTTCATGGTAATGGATTTTAATTATTTCATTCTGCCAATGGCACAACTTACATAGGACCTCATGCGCTGGTTCAGCTTTCCCGTACCCTCTTCCGGGTATCCAAGCTTCCTGAGCTTTTCGACGAAGATCTCACGCATCCTGTTCTTTCCCGTATAATCAACTTTAACGGTGGATTGGTCGATGTCGACATCAACATTGATCACTTCACCGATCCAGGCAAGTTCCCTGCTGATCGTCCTTGCACATCCCTGGCATTTCAGGTTATCAACTTTTATTATTTCAGTTTTCATAATTCATACCTCCTGTTGTTTTTTTCTTATTCCTTATTCTTTATTCCTTTTCCCTTAACTAAAGGGTGAACCTCATTCCTGCATAAATGTTCACTCCCGACACCGGCCCCCAGATCATCGAGGCATCGAAATATTTACCGAACGGTTGATCAGCGGCGATGATCGGGTCCTTCTGCTTATAATTCGTCAGGTTTTCACCGCCCAGGTAGATGCTCCATTTTTTGAAGAACCTGCTCACCTGGGCATTGATAATGGTATATGACGGTGCCTTCTCGCCACGCCTGTATTCCTCGGGGTTGCTTTGCGTTCCGGGTATACGGCTTGTGCCATTAAACTGTGTGGTAAAGTCAAACTGCCATTTCCTCAGGTTGGTGGCATACGACAAATTGACCAGGCCCTTGTAGCGGTTCGTCAGCGCCTTGTCCTGCAATATGCCATTGGTGTTCATTTTCACATCGTTGTACCTGAACGCCAGGGTCATATCAAGCCTTTCCAACAACTCATAGGTGGCTTCAACCTGGTAAGCATTGCTGTACGACCTTCCGTCGAGGTTGTAGATGTATATGGCCTGCGGATCCCTGTCGAAGTCAAGGATCACCTGGTTCATGAAGCTGGTGTGGTACGCTTCACCGCTCAACCGCAATTCCCTGCCCATGATGTCAAAATACCGGGTGATATTGATCCCGGCGTTAAAGGCTTTTTCCTGTTCCGGATCCTCCATGATCTTCAACGCCCTGGAACTTGCCAGCATGGTATTGTTCTCGGCGATCACACTGGCAGTACGGTAACCCAGGCCGGCAGAAGCGCGAAGGATGGTCTTCTCCGTGATGCTGTATTTGAGGTGGAACCTCGGCGTGGCAAAAGCGCCGTAAATATTATGGTAATCGCCCCTTATGCCTGCAATGATGCTGAGCCTCTCATCGAGCTTATAGGTATACTGGAAAAATATTCCCGGAACACGTTCGAAGTGATTGAAAGCACTGTCGTTGAGATGCTCGATGTAATTGCTCATCTCGAAACTCATCCCTGTGGTGAAGTTGTGCCGGGTGTTGCCGATATACGACTGGAAAAGCAGGTTAAGATAATAACTGTTCTCTTCCGCATCGTAATCGTTAAGCCCAAAATAGGAGTCCTGGCGATGATGGGTGAACTGCTGGATCATGGCCACGCTGGTGGACGGACGTTTTTCGAGTACGACCCCTCCTTTCCAGAATGCCTCATAGCGCCTTGTCTTTACGTTGATCCCGTATGGCATGCTTGTATCACGCACCATACCGGTAGAGAAATCGTTCTGGCCGCCGGTGCGGTCCTCATCGAGCACCTTGAAACCAAACTGGGTGGTCAGGTTCTCATGGCTGTATTTCCAGCGGTTAAAGACATTATACTGTTTCATCAGGGGCATATCAAGAAAAGCGTCGCCGTTGTCGTCGACCTTGTGCGACAGGTTCTCGGCATGGGCAAAAATGGCAGTGCTCCATTTCGGGTTTAGCCGGAAGGCACTGATGACATTGCCTTCCACCTTGCCGTGGATGTTGGCATAGGCATTAAGGAAAAGCTTTTCGGCTTCATCGGGCTTCAAATATTCCACGTTGATCTGCCCGGAGATAGCATCAAAGCCATTGATCACGGCGGAGGTACCTTTGGATATCTGTATGGATTCCATCCAGGTACCGGGAATGTAGCCAAGCCCGAATGATGTGGCCAGGCCGCGAAGATTGGGGATGTTCTCCGTCATGATCTGGCTGTACGTGCCCCTCAGTCCAAGCAACTCGATCTGCTTGGCCCCGGTCAAGGCATCGCTGTAAGAAACATCGACGGAGGCATTGGTCTCGAAACTTTCCGACAGGTTGCAGCAGGCAGCCTTCTGCAGCTCATGGGAGGTGATGTGCTGGGTATAAATGGGGTCGAGCCTGGAAACAAAGGTTCCGGGAGCCTTTTCGGCGATCACCACCTCCTCCAGGGAGTTGCTCTTTTGCAATACGACCTCAATCTCATGCTGGCCTCTGTCGATACCGATGGTATCGTTCCTGTAGCCAATATAACTTATAACAAGCAGTGGATCTGATTGAGCGGGAAGGTCAAGGTGAAACTTCCCGTTTTTTCCGGTTACAGTGCCGGTTGTCGTGCCTGCCCAGTAAACATTTGCTCCCGGAAGGGGTTCCTTATGCTCATGCACCGCTGGTCCGTGCCCGTCGCCTTGGTGTTCTTCATAATGATATACCGTTCCCTCAAGGTGCTGGGAATATGTATAAGTAGCCATGAATGCCCACAGCATGAATATCGTTGTTTTCAAGTACATGGTAACTGTGTTGTTTGATTGATGAATTGGTTAAATACAATGCATTCATCGGGGATGTACCCGGATCAAACAACAGGGAAAGGGATGTTCAGTTGCTGCAAATAAATATGAAGGGCTTTGCCCGAGAGTGGGGGCGGCAGGTCGTTGCTGACCATGATATGCTCCGCTTCACGCTCTTCTGTCCATGGCAACGATTCATTTGGTTCAAGATCGGCGATGAGCACGGGGGCAAAATTCTTGTGTTTCACCGGGGTGTCGGTGTCGATGTGCAACTTGACGAAGAAAGCCTCCGTGTCGCAGCAATCCCCGGCAGTGCAGGCCGAAGTGTCTTCAGGGCCTACCTGGGTGCAGCATGCCACAGGCTGGGCATCAGGATGGAAGTGCCCGTGCTTACAGCTGAAATCAGGAATAAAAAAGGAAAACTCAGTAGTTTGCGCAGTATGGCACGAATGCCTGAAAACCGAAAAACCGCCTGTGGCAACCAGCACGGCTGCAGCAAGGGCCAGCGAGGCAATATTTCGCAGCATTTTAGTTTTCATTATACCCATACTTTACATACTAACGTACAAAAATATGTATTTGTTTGACACATATCGACCTTGTGTGTTAAAAAGTTGTTAAAGCAGGCAGGATGGCCCTTGTTTCTGCACGAGGATGCGTTATGAAAAATGATGACAATAATTTCTACAATACCATCAGGCTAAGCAAAATTTTTTAAATTTGGTAATTCTAAATCTCAATTACCCTAAAAGTTATGGATCTTCAGATTTTAAAGCCGGAAGTTAAAGATCGTATCGCCCTGGTCACCATTAGCCGGCCGGAAGCATTGAATGCCTTGAATACAAGGTTTTTCAACGAGATGGATCATGTTGTCGCCAGCATCAGTAAAAGGACCGATGGAGGGGTAATGATCATTACCGGTGAAGGAAAGGCTTTTGTTGCGGGAGCCGACATTGCAGAGATGGTCGATAAAACCCCGGAGGAAGGATCTGCCTTCAGCCGGTTGGGGCAAAACACCTTCAGCAGCCTGGGCGGGATGGACATCCCCGTGATTGCGGCAATCAATGGCTTTGCCCTCGGTGGCGGGCTTGAACTCGCCATGGGTTGCGATTTCAGGATCGCCAGCAGCAGGGCGAAATTCGGACAACCGGAAGTAAACCTCGGACTGATCCCCGGATATGCCGGGACGCAGCGCCTGCCAAGGCTTACCAGCCTGGGCGACGCACTCTACCTGCTGATGACTGCCGAAATGATCGATGCTGCCGACGCACTCAGGATAGGCCTGGTGCAGAAGGTCGTCGAACCGGATGAACTCATGGATACCGTCATGGGAATTGCCCGCAATATCCTGGCTAAAGGGCCCGGTGCAGTGAGGCTGATCAAAAAGGTGGTTCGCCAGGGCATGATGGGGAATTTCGACGAAGGCTCAGCGCTTGAAGCGCAAATGTTCGGCACACTCTTCAAGGCTGAAGGGGAAATTGGCATGAGAGCATTTCTTGAGAAGAGAACCCCCGAATGGTAAAACCAGATATGAACATCTTATTCAAATAACCAAACTATGACATACGAAGAAAGACTACAGAATGTAACCGTGCTGGGAGCGGCTGGCAAGATGGGCAGCGGCATACTTTTGCTCACTGCCATCGAAATGGCCGACCTCATGCTGAAACCCGAAAACAAGGGAAAGGTTTTTGTGCTCAATGCCATGGACCTGTCCGACGAAGGACTTGCCGGGCTGATGCAATACCTCAGGTCGCAGGTGCTGAAAATCGCTGAAAAGAAGACTGTCGCGCTGCGAAAGGTCTATGCCGACCATAAAGACCTCATCGAGAACTCAGAGGTGATTGAACAATATATCAATGATGTATTGTCGATCATCCGGCCGACCACTAGGCTGGAGGCGGCATACGAGTCGAGCCTGGTATTCGAGGCCGTGAATGAGAATAAGGATTTGAAAGTGAAGATTTTCAGGGAGATTGACACCAACAATGATCACCATCCCTGGTTTTTTACAAACACTTCTTCGGTACCCATCAACATCCTCGATCGTGAAGCAGGCCTCAACGGCAGGGTGCTCGGATTCCACTTTTACAATCCCCCTGCCGTACAGAAACTGGTTGAGCTTATCTGGACGGACCAAACACTGGCTGAAGCGAAGGATTTCGCATATGAATATGCTGCAAAGCTCCAGAAGGTGGTGGTGCCATCGAACGACTTTGCCGGCTTCATCGGCAACGGGCACTTCATGAGGGATGCCCTGCACGGGATCAGCGAAGCTGAAAGGCTGGCTGCCGGTATGCCGATGCATGAGGCCATATACATCGTGAACAAGGTTTCGCAAGACTTCCTCGTGAGACCGATGGGCATCTTCCAGCTGATCGATTATGTCGGTATCGATGTGGTGAGGTTCATCATGGGCGTGATGAATCCCTTTGTGGAAAATGAGAACCTCCACAGTCCGCTCCTCGACAGGCTCTTTGCCGCCGGCGTGAAGGGCGGCCAGAAATCCGACGGGTCGCAGAAGGACGGCTTCCTCAAGTATGAGCATGGCAGGCCTGTGGCAGTGATCGATCCTGAAACAAAGAAATACACCGGCTTTGATGAACTTGCACACCTGGATGAAAAGATCGGCAATAAGCCGGATCCGGGTATCGTTTGGAAAATGGTGGTCAGGATGAAGGATAAGGATGAAGTGCTGAAGAATTATTTCAGTGAAATGAAGAAAATGGACAGCCTGGGGGCGAAGCTTGCCCTGGCTTACGGACGCAGGTCCAATGCGATCGGGAAAGCACTGGTATCCGATAAGGTGGCCCATAACGACGAGGATGTGAACACGGTGCTGCTCACGGGCTTCTTCCATGCCTATGGCCCGATCAACAACTATTTTGATTAATCAAAAAGGAAAAATCACAACTATGACGAAACTGAATAAAAAAATATACATGGTGGCCGGGTACAATACGGTATCCATGGGCACAGGCCGAAGCGAATTCAATCCCAAAAAATCCCGCCCGGGCATTGAACACTACATCAATGAGGCCGGCCGGAACACCCTGGAGATGATCGGCGGACCTGACAATGTCGACGAATGCGTGATCGGCAACTTCATGGCCTCCCGTTTCAACAAGCAGGGTCACCTGGGCGGTTTCTTTCCCATGATCGATGAAAAGTTACAGTACAAGCCCGCGATCAGGGTTGAGGGGGCCTGTGCTTCCGGGGGTCTGGCCCTGATCACTGCCATTAAGAATGTGATGTCCGGGGCCTCGGATGTAGTCCTTACCCTTGGCGTTGAAGTGCAGAACACCATGAAGGCCATCTACGGGGCCGATGTGCTTGCCGGGGCCGGATGGTACGGGAAGCGTAAGAACGGGCATGCCTATTTCTTTCCCGGGCAGTTCAGCGACAGGGCAGGTGCTTATTACGAAAAGTATGGATACGACTATGCACGGGCGGGCATGGGCCGGTGGTACCGGAATGCCATCGAAAATGCAAGGCTTTGCCCCACCGCCCAGGAATATGAGAACAAGGTCGATGATCTGGATGCGCTCTACAAAAAGTTGAAACCCAACGGAGCAGCCTTTGTCGATAACCTTAACGTTTTGGATTGTTCGAAGGTTTCGGATGCCGCATCGGCCATTGCCGTGGTGTCGGAAGAAGGCCTGAAGCGCATCGGGATCCCGCGTGAAAAGGCGGTGGAGGTGGTATCTTTCGGCCATAAGGTGCGGAACCTGACACAGGATCCCCCCAACCCGCTGGAGGTAACCTGCATTAAAAATTCTGCACATGCGGCCCTCGAATCGGCCGGCATCGGCATTCATGACCTGGCGACCATCGAAACGCACGACTGTTTCTCCATTGCCGGTGTATTGGCCACAGAGGCCTTTGGCTTTGCGAAGCCGGGCGAAGGGGCGAAGTTCGTCGCCGAAGGCAATACCGCCCGCGATGGCATGATCCCGATGAACACCACCGGCGGGCTCATCGGCTGGGGCCATCCAACGGGGGGTACCGGCGTACATATGGCCGTTACGATGTGGGAACAGCTCACCGGAAATGCCGGTGAGGCACAGGTCAATATCCCCGACGATAAACCATACGGCATGTTGGTGAACATGGGAGGTGATGACGTGACGGTAGTGTCCATCGTATTCAGGAAACCATAAATGTTGAATCAGATCGCCCGGCCCGGCAGGGCAGGCGATCATAAATCTACAGGAAAATGAAGAAATTTGCTGTTGTCCTGTCAGGAAGCGGTGTATTTGACGGTGCCGAGATCCATGAAGCTACCTTAACCCTTTACGCCATCATGAGAAATAAAGCGCAATACGAGATATTCGCACCGAATATCATGCAGCACCACGTGATCAACCACCTGACGGGTGAGGAGATGAAGGAAGAAAGGAATGTGCTTGTCGAATCTGCGCGCATCGCACGAGGTGCGATCAGGGACCTGAAAGATTACCGTGCAGCGGATTTCGATGCGATCATTTTCCCCGGTGGCTTTGGGGTGGCCAAAAACCTCTCGACGGTGGCTTTCCACGGTGCCGATGCAACGGTCAATGCTGAAGTGGTAAGGGCGGTGAAGGAAACCCATGATGAGGGAAAACCTATTGGTGCCCTGTGTATTGCCCCGGCCATGATGGCCAGGATACTTGAAGATGCTACCGTAACTATCGGACAGGACGAAGGAACCATCGAAGCCATTGAAAAGATGGGGGGCACCCACATCAATACCACTCATGGCGATGTGGTGTACGACGATCATCATAACCTCTTTACCACCCCCTGCTATATGCTCGATGCCAATATCCTTCATATAGGCGAAGGAGCGGAGAATATCGTTTCCGCAATGCTGAAGGTGATGTAGGACAGATACCGGATGCCGGCATCCGGATTCTGGTACCTGGAATTAAGAAACAAACGATGAATGAATAGAATTACCAGTTTATTTAATGTCCGCTACCCGGTGATCCAGGCCGGGATGATCTGGTGCAGCGGCTGGGAGCTGGCTTCGGCCGTGAGCAATGCAGGGGGGCTGGGCCTTATCGGATCGGGATCGATGTACCCTGATGTGTTGCGCGAACATATCCGGAAATGCAAGGCAGCCACCGACAAGCCTTTTGGCGTGAACATGCCGCTCATCTACCCCCAGATGGATGAGATCGTGAACATCGTGATCGAAGAAGGTGTGGAGATCGTGTTTACTTCGGCGGGAAATCCCAAAAAATGGACAGGCCTTTTTCATGAGCATGGGATCAGGGTTGCCCATGTCATCGCCAATGTAAAGTTTGCCATGAAGTGCGAAGAAGCAGGTGTGGATGCCGTTGTTGCAGAAGGCTTTGAGGCCGGGGGCCATAACGGGATGGAGGAAACCACCACCATGACCCTGATCCCTATGGTGAGGAAAGCGATCAGCCTTCCCCTCATCGCCGCAGGGGGCATTGCCACCGGCAGGGGCATGATGGCGGCGATGGCTTTGGGCGCCGACGGGGTACAGATCGGCAGCCGCTTCGTGGCATCTACAGAGTCGTCGGCACATGAACGCTTCAAGCAATCCGTGATCCGGGCTGCCGACGGGGATACCGCCCTCATTTTGAAGAAAGTGATTCCCGTCAGGCTCATCAAAAATGAATTTTACCATCGGGTGAAAGAACTTGAAAACAGGGGGGCATCAAGGGAGGAACTGATGGAACTGCTTGGCCGGGGACGTGCCAAACTCGGCATGTTCGAAGGCGATCTGGAAGAAGGGGAACTTGAAATAGGACAAATCACGGGACTGATCAGCGAGATAAAACCGGCTGCGGATATCCTGCGTGAGATCATAGATGAGTATGAAGAGGCACGAAAGGAACTTTCAGGAAGGCCGTTCTGATGTGATCCCTGTATTGCCGCAGAAAGCTCGCAGAACCATCTTCACAAATTTTAATACATTTGTGCGAACCAAAACCACGATCATCAACTAAATCATAAGTATGGATTTTACTTTCACCGAAGAGCAGGAAATGATCCGCCAGGCAGCGAAGGATTATGCCGAAAGGGAGCTTATCAAGGATGTTCTTGAAAGGGATGAAAAAGCGGAAATCCCCTATCAACATGTAAAAAACCTCACCGATCTTGGTTTCTTCGGGATGATGGTTTCCCAAGAATGGGGAGGCGGGGGCATGGACACCCTTTCCTATGTACTCGCCATGGAAGAATTATCGAAGATCGATTCGGCCACAGCTGTGATCCTATCTGTTCACAACTCCCTGGTGTGCTATGGAATTGAAAAATATGGCAATGACCAACAGAAGGATAAGTTCCTGCGACCGCTGGCAACTGGCGAGAAGATCGGGGCATTTCTGCTTTCCGAGCCTGAAGCAGGTTCCGATGCTACTTCACAGCGTACGATCGGGGAGGATAAGGGCGACCATTACCTGTTGAACGGGACCAAGAACTGGATTACCAGTGCCAACCTTGCTTCGACATACATTGTCATCGTACAGACGCATCCCGAAAAGGGACACAAGGGTATCAATGCCCTGATCGTCGATAAGAACACACCGGGAATCACCCTTGCCCCGCACGAAAACAAAATGGGGATGAGGAGTTCTGAAACCCATTCTGTGATGTTCACGGATGTTAAGGTCCCCAAGGAAAACAGGATCGGGGAGGACGGCTTTGGATTCAGGTTTGCCATGAAAGTGCTGGAAGGGGGGAGGATCGGCATCGCCGCCCAGGCAACTGGTATTGGTGCCGGAGCCATGGAAAGGGCCATACAATATTCAAAGGAGCGTAAGGCCTTTGGAAAGTTTATCAGCGAGCACCAGGCCATTGCCTTCAAACTTGCCGATATGGCTGTCAAGTTAGAAGCAGCCCGCAACTTTGTATACAAGGCTGCCTGGATGAAGGACCAGGGACTCCCTTACGGAACCGCAAGTGCAATGGCAAAACAGTTTGCTGCCGATGCTGCCATGGAGATCACTACCGAGGCTGTACAGGTACTGGGCGGTTACGGTTATGTGAAGGAGTACCACGTTGAAAGACTGATGCGCGAAGCGAAGCTTACACAGATATATGAAGGGACCTCGGAAATTCAAAAAATCGTAATTTCGCGTGCGATACTTAAATAGTTTTGAGTTTTAAGTTTTGAGTTTTGAGTGTTGAGTGTTGAATTAACTTTAGGGCAGGTGGCTGCCTGCATGATAAAATTCTTTTGCACAAGAACTTCATTAAAACCGAAACCGATATCATCATGTAGCTTTATACAGTCAGCAGTATAACAATATAACAGTATAACAATATAACAGTATAACAATATAACAGTATA
>CAZHYA010000056.1:0-10561 GCA_964536525.1 uncultured Bacteroidales bacterium
AGGTTTTCCCGCGCTATGGGAAAGAGCATTTTGTTATCAGGAAGGATGGCCGTCTCTATCTTACGCCCCTCTTCCTCGTGGTCGTATTCATTGAGTTTTCCGACCTAGTGTTCGCCCTTGATTCCATCCCTGCCATCTTTGCCGTCACCAGGGATCCGTTCATCGTCTTTTTCTCCAATATCTTTGCCATCCTCGGCTTGCGGTCGCTGTTCTTCCTGCTGGTGAAGATCGTGGAGAAGTTTTATCTGCTTAAGACCGGGGTAGCCATCCTGCTGGTCTATGTGGGCCTCAAGTTGCTCATGCATGAATGGCTGGTGCCTCTTGGATTCAAACCGGTATATTCCCTGTATTTTATCCTCTCAGTGATCGTTGGGAGTGTGGCCCTCTCATTGATTTTTCCCAAAAAAATCAATGTGCCGAAATGATCAGGGGCCGGGCCGCATACCCCTATGCTCCACCTTCTTTTCTGATCTTCATCACCAGCATAAGCACATAGCCGATGGCCAGCAATACTCCGCCGGTTACCCCAAAAAAAGATATCTTAAGCCACAGGGGTACATAGTCGTTATTCTTCCAGAGGGATCGGTTTTCGTTCCAGTAGGTTTCTTTTTCAATGCCCCAGGGCACCTCCCTGGTCAGTTCAACGGGGTTGAAGTCAGTATCCTCCACCCTGGCCACGACCCTGAGCACGCCATCTTCACCGGGAATGCCTTCCGGGAATGATATGCTTACGCTGCCCTGTTCATCGGTATAGTTCCTGCTTCCCCCGATGAGCATGTCGGCAAAATAGCGCTTCACATAAAAGTTAACCTTGATCTCCTGCGCCAGGGTCTGCTCGCCGTTTTCAAGGATCTCATAAACAGTTGCCGAGACAAATTTTGAACTGTCGCCATCTTTAAATTCCATCACCAGCGCAGCATTTTTCCTGACCACCTCCTCTTTGGGTTCGGCAAAGGTGCGGATATAGTGGATCACATGCCAGAGGTCGGTTTCCGAGGCTGTCCTGAAGCTGGGCATCTGGCCGCGCCCCTCCTGCAGTTTATAGAACAGGGCGCCGTCGGTCTGATCCGTGAAAGCCTTTGTGGTCATGTTGCCCGAGGGGATCACACCGTCGCCGAGGCCTGTCGGGCCATGGCAGGCCAGGCAGTTAAGTTCATAGAATGCCTTGCCTTCCTCAAGTGTCTTTTTATCGGCTACCGTCGGGTTTTCAATCTCGTTGGCTTCAGGGGGCACATCCCATGGCGGGAACTGGGCAAAGGCGATCATGATGATCCCGCCGAGGGAAAACAATACAACCAGCAACGTTCTTTTGTATATACCTTTCATGACAGCTTTCTTTATTTGTTGTCTGAATGTTTAATGTCAACCAGCGATACCTTTAAATGCGGATCATCATGCCCGTTCTCATGCGCCGTTTCCCATACAGGGATGATCGGAAAGAACTTGGCAAACCATGTGATGACAAGCAGTACGATGGCCACGGTCATCGAAGTGATGGCGATCTCATAATAGGTGGGGATGTAGTGTGTCCAGCTTTCAGGTACATTCTGAATAGGCAGGGTGGGGGTGAACTGTGTGGGAATAACAATGAGCAGGCGTTTCGTCCAGGCAAAGAAGATCACAAAGATGGAGATGATGAAAACGGGAAGGGGCTTCCTGAATGGCTTGAAGATCAGCAACAGCAGCGGAAGGATCATCCCCAGGATCTGTGTGGCCCAGAACAGCGGCGCCTCACTGCCTGTAAAAAGTTCGAGGATGTGCTGCCCGTCAAGTTTCTGCATCTTGTATCCCGGCACCAGGAACTCGTTGATGTTGAAATAGAAGTATATGATCCCCGTAAGGAAGAGCAGGCGGCCCATCATGTCGAAATGTTTATGGGTGATGTATTTTTTATAGTCGGGCCTGCTTTTAACAAATACGTACATGGCTGCAAGTACTGCTGCTGCCCCCACCATAAAAGCCCCCGAAACAAAGTAGGGACCGAATATGGTGCTGTCCCATCCTGCACGGCTGTTCACTGCGAAGAGCCAGGAGGTAACCGTATGGATGGCAAAGGCCACCGGCATGATCACGATGAGCATGATGTATATGGCTCGCTTGAGCAGCCTCCACTGTTCTTTCGTGCCTTTCCAGTTGAGGGCCAGCACATGATACATCTTCCGCTGCCACTTTGGCCTGTCGGTCAGGGTGTCGCGCATGATGGCAATATCGGGGATCATGGGCAGGTAAAGCAGTATAATGCTGATGAGCAAATACATGTTCACCACGGTGACATCCCACACAATGGGCGACTGTATCCTGCCGTGGAGGAAGATGTTCAGCACCCTGTCGGGGCGCCCCATGTCGATAATGATGGTCACTGCTGCCAGGGCCACCGCAGCAACTGCTATGATCTCCGAGATCCTTGTGATGGGGGTAGCCCACTTGATGTTGAGCAGCTTGAGTATGGCTGTAACCAGCGATCCGACAAGGCTCACAGCTACAAGGAAGACGAAATGGCTGATGTACATCCCCCATGAGGAATAGTCGCGCATAGCCGTGACGCCAAGTCCTGTAAAGAGCTGGTAAATGTATGCCATCAGGCCTACCACGATGATGATCACCAGCAGCCTTGTCCAAAGCTTGTTCCTGAACTTTTCATCCCTGACCGGATTGATAAGGTCGCTGACGATCTCATTCAGGGTTCGCCTGGTGTTGGGTATATCTGTAGTTTCAGCAGACATAGGCTATGATTTAATGTGTTGTATTTGTTTCTTGTCCGGGTGTTTGTGCAGGGTGGTCGGCCTCGAGCCAGATGTTTTCCTTCTGGTATGGGAACCTTCGGTTCCTGGGGGGGAGGTAGTACACCTGCGGCTTGGTGCCAAGTTCTTCATGCATGGTATACCCTGCGTTTTCGCGGATCAGTTCGCTAAACCTGACGGTCTCACCGGTGGTGCCGTTGGTAACGGCGTCTTCCAGCTTGTCGCCGAAATAATATACCCCGTTCGGGCAGGCTGATACACAGTAGGGGAGTTGCCCCTTGCGGAGCCGGTCGGCGCTGAAGAGACATTTGGAGATGGTTCCGCGCTTTTGCGGAACGTTAAGTTCAACGTCGTACACCCTTTCCTTTTCTTCCGGTGTAAGATCGGGCTCGAACCAGTTGAAGACCCTTGCCGAATACGGGCAGCCGGCAATGCAGAAACGGCATCCGATGCAGCGCAGGTTGTCGATAAGCACAATGCCATCCTTCCTTTTAAAGGTGGCATTCACCGGGCAAACCTTGGTGCATGGGGGGTTATCGCAATGGTAGCAGGGCTTGGGCATGTAATATGGAGCCGTCGACTCTGCATCCTGCATCTGCAAAACGTTGATATGATGTTGTTCCGGGCGCAATTCGTGGGCAGCCTGGCAGGCGGCCATGCACTTGCGTGCATTCTTGCAGCGCGAAAGGTCGATGACCATCACCCAGTGGTGGCCGACAAGGCCTTCCCGGCCGCGTTTTTGATTGATATCCAGCAGCTCGTCGTAGCTTTGCTCCTCAACCGCGGCTGCAGGCTGAAGCTTGTTCGAATCCACTTCCACAAGCCGGCCGTCGGTGGTCATCACCTTGACCTTTTCACCTTCCTCTTCGGCACCGCCGCCACAGGCAGCAACGAGGCCCGTCCCGGCCACAGCACCTGCACCCAACAACAGTCCGGAACGCAGGAAGTCCCTGCGCGAAGCGTTATCCTTTGAATTTCCCCTTTTCTTCATAAACAAAGAAGCTTTGTTGATAAATCCAAAGGTAAAAATAAATGAAAAAGAATATCAGATAACAATTCAGGTATTGAAATACCTGATTATGATGTGATTTAAATGTAGTCTAAATAAGGGGATTGCTGCTTACCAGCTTCCTCCTGCGCCGCCTCCTCCGAAGCTTCCGCCGCCAAAACCGCCGAAGCCTCCTCCTCCACCAAACCCTCCTCCGGAGGATCCTCCCCAGCCGCGGCTACTGCCACCCATCATGCTGCCAAGCAGGAATGCGGTCCAGGGCGACATTGGCCGGCTTCCGATGGTGCGCGAACGTCGCGACAGCCTGCTGATGAAGATTATGATCAGCACGATGAAGAAAAAGGGCAGTACCGCCCACCACCCGTCGCCTTTGCTTTTGGTGTATTCATCGGATGTGTACTCGCCGGCAGCGAGTTCCATCAGCACATTGGTTGCGGCATCGAGGCCGGCAAAATAATTGTTTTCCCTGAAGTGGGGGATCATTTCATAATCAACCACCTGCCCTGCCGTGATATCAGGGATCGCACCTTCAAGCCCGTCGCCGACAGATATCCACGCCAGTCCGTTATTGTTGCCAATTTTGGGCTTCACCACGATCACGATGCCATTGTCCAGTTCGGCCTGCCCGACACCCCAGGCGTCGCCGATCCTTTCTGCAAAGTCGCTGATCCCATATCCGTAAAGGTCATCGGTCGTGATAATGAGAATCTGGTTGGAGGTCGTGTCGTTGAAGCGCACCAGCTTGTTTTCCAGTGCCATGCGCTCCTGGCTGCTGAGTATGCCTGAATAGTCGACCACCAGGCGTGGCGGTGAAGGCCTTTTAGGCAGGTCCTGTCCGTTGAGGGTGAAAACCGCAACAGCGGCCAGAAGAACTGCCATGATCACCGGCAGCGGACTTGTCTTTCCTTTTCGGGGCGGGAGTTTCATCATCGTGGTTATTTGCTTCCAAAGGATATCTCGTCGGAAAGTTCGTTGGTATCACCTTTATGGTATGGGAAGTGTTGTTTGAGAAATGACCCTGTCCGGGTGATGCCGTGGATAAGGCCGTCGGTAAAACGCTCCTCCCTGAATGCGTCGAGCAGATCAGATTTCAGGTCTTCCCAAAAATTCTCGGGAACCACCTTGTTGATCCCCTCATCGCCAATGATGGCGAACTTGCGGTTCTTAACGGCCAGATAGAAGAGAACCCCGTTATGCAATTCGGTTTTATGGATCTTGAGTTTTCTGAAGACTTGCATTGCCCTCTCCATCACCTCTCCCCGGCACGTGGTATCTATGTGCACCCTGATCTCCCCCGAGGTGTCGAGTTCTGCGTTCATGATGGCCTGTTTAATGTCGTCGCGCTGTTCGCGGGTGAAGAAGTCACTGGCTGTTCTTGACATATCTTATAACTTTATTCGTTCAGGTAATCACCTACATCGGGCACTTCCTCTGCACCCTCAATGGCCTCAAAATAGGCTTTCTGCTCAAAGCCATACCATCCGGCAAGTATACGCGGGAAGAATTTCCTGATGTACGTTTTGTAATCCCTCGTCGATTGTTTGAATTTTCTTCTCGAGTTGCTGATGCGGTTTTCGGTGCCTTCGAGCTGACGCTGGAGGTCGAGGTAGTTCTGGTTTGCCTTCAGGTCGGGGTATTTCTCAACCACCACGAGTAATTTCGATAAGGCACTCGTAAGCCCTTCCTGTGCCTGCTGAAATTGCTGTATGCTTTCGGCATTGAGGTTTGTCGGATCAATGTTCACTGAGGTCGCTTTGGCACGTGCCTCAACTACCTCCGTAAGGGTTTCCTGTTCATATTCTGCATAAGACCTCACGGTCTTCACGAGGTTGGGGATGAGGTCGGCGCGGCGCTGGTAGTCGTTTTCAACCTGCGACCACTTTTCCGTCACGCTCTCGTCAAGCCTCACCATCTTGTTATATACCGAGATGCCTGAAATAAGCAGGATAATGCCGATTAGAAATACGAGGCCAATGATGATGCCGGTGATGATCCATTTAGGGTTCATATACGATAGGGTTTTAGTTAGTCGATCATGTCAATGCTGCGCTTTACGAATTCAGCCAGCGCCTTGCCTTTCAGGAGATTCTGCGACAGCAGGGCCAGGTCGTAAGCCTGGCTGATCACCTTGTCCTTCTTCTCATCCGTTTTTTCCTCCAGTACCTTCATCATCAGGGGATGGTTGGAATTAACGACAAGGTTATAGTGGTCGGGCAGGTTCTCCATACCGATCATGCCACCGCCCAAAGCCGACATATCTTTCATCCTTCGCATGAATTCGGGCCTTGTGATCATGAAAGGTACATCATTTTCACTCAGGTTCTCGAAAACAACGGAAAATTGTTCTTTGTTGATGTTTCTTTCAATCAAAGGCTTCAGCTCGTCCTTCTGCTTGTCGTCGAGCTTGGAGGGCATCGGCTCATCCTTTTTTATCAATTTGTCGATGGTGTCGGAGTCGACGCGCGTGAAACGCGTTGTACTGCTCTTTTGCTCAAGCGTGTTGATGAAGTGGCTGTCGAGGATTCCGTCGAGCACGATCACGTCATAGCCTTTGTCCCTCGCTGCCTCGATATAGCTGTGCTGACCGTCAAGGTCGCTGGTGTAGAGGATCACAAGGTTCTTGTCCTTATCGGTCTGGAGCTTTTTAATGTGCTTTTCGTATTCGTCGGCAGTAAAGTACTTGCCTTCAGTATTCTTGTAAAGCATGAATTTCTGGGCCTTTTCAAAGAACTTATCCTCCGTGATCATCCCGTATTGGATAAACACGCGGATATCGTCCCATTTCTTTTCGAAGCCTTCACGGTCCTTTTTAAAGAGTTCTTCAAGCTTGTCGGAGACCTTGCGTGTGATGTACCCGGAGATCTTCTTCACGCTGGCATCGCTTTGAAGGTACGAACGTGAGACGTTGAGCGGGATGTCGGGCGAGTCGATCACACCGTGGAGCAGCGTGAGGAAGTCAGGCACGATGCCTTCAACCGAGTCGGTAACAAACACCTGGTTGCAGTATAGCTGGATCTTGTCTTTTTGTATTTCAACATTCCTTTTCACCTTCGGGAAATACAGAATGCCCGTGAGATTGAATGGATAATCCACATTCAGATGTATCTGGAACAAGGGTTCCTCAAAGGTCATGGGGTAGAGTTCACGGTAGAATTTCTTGTATTCCTCGTCTGTGCAGTCGGCAGGTTTCTTTTTCCAGAGTGGATCAGTATTGTTGATGATCCTTGGCTTTTCAACCGTTACCGTCTTCTCATTGCCTTCTTCGTCTTTTTCCCCTTCAAGGGTTTCTGTCACTTTCTCGGTGCCAAAGCGGATCGGCACCGGGAGGAATTTGCTGTATTTGGTCAGTAGTGCGTATATGCGGCTGTCTTCAAGAAATTCTTTCGAGTCGTCATCGAGGTAAACGATCACTTCTGTGCCACGGTCATCCTTGTCGGTCTCCGTAAGCGTATATTCCGGGCTGCCGTCGCATTCCCACTGCATGGCCCTGGTCTGCCCTCCCTTCTTGTAGGTCTTGGTCCGCAGAACCACTTTGTCGGCCACCATGAAGGCGGAATAGAACCCCAGTCCGAAATGGCCGATGATGGCATTCTTCTCTGCCTCGGTCTTGGTCTTGAATTTCTTTACAAATTCTTCAGCACTGGAGAAAGCGATCTGGTTGATATACTTATCGATCTCTTCTGCATTCATCCCGATGCCGCGGTCGCGCACCGTGAGCGTGCGCGCCTTTTTGTCGAGTTCGACCTGTATGGTGAGGTCGCCCAGCTCACCGGCAAATTTCCCGGCCGAGGCAAGGGTTTTAAGCTTCTGTGTGGCATCAACGGCATTGGATACAAGTTCCCTCAGAAATATTTCATGATCGGAATAAAGGAATTTCTTGATGATGGGGAAAATGTTCTCGGTCTGTACGTTTATCTGTCCTTTTTGCATAAACTCTCGGGTATTTGATTAACTGATTTAGCAAGAGCAAAGCCTGTGCCATTAAGAAAGTGCTGACATTTTGACGCGTTTACTATCTTTGTCCCCTAAACCGGTATATGGGAACGCTCATAAATGTAGCTGCCGTGATCGTCGGAAGTTTGATCGGCCTGCTGATCAACCAGAAACTTCCGGCCCGCATCATCACCATCATCTTTCAGGTTATGGGCATTTTCACGCTTGTGCTGGGGATCAGCATGGCCCTGAAAACCGAACACTATATTGTGATCATTGGCAGCCTTGTATCGGGTGCCTTGATCGGTGAATGGATCGATATCCAGAAATATATGAACCGTTGGAGCGAGAAGCTGAAAAGAAAGATCAGAATGGGTGGCGATAAGTTTTCTGACGGGATGATCACCGCCTTCCTGCTCTATTGCATGGGAGCGATGACCATATTGGGGGCCGTGGAAGAAGGTGTCGAGGGATCCTATGAGATCTTGCTGATGAAATCGCTCATGGACGGGGTTTCTTCCATTGCACTAGCATCAGGACTTGGCATTGGGGTGATGTTTTCCGTGGTTCCCCTGTTGGTATACCAGGGAGGACTCACATTGTTTGCCTCATTCATTGGCGACCGGTTCACCGGCGTGATCATCAATGACCTGAGTGCCACGGGGGGTATATTGCTCATCGGCCTTGGCATCAACATCCTTGAGATCAAACAACTGAGGATACTTAACATGGTCCCTGCCCTGGTAATCGTTGTTATCCTGTCATACCTTATCTATTGACAGGCTTTCTCAGATCTTTACGAGCCTGCAGCTGGCCGACCTCATGCCGTTGGAGATGCGCACAATGTAAACCCCTTTGGCCAGTTGCGAAATATTCATCACTGGTTCTGTCCCGGCAGGGAAGAAGCCTCCGGTAATAAATTCCGAAACGTTATTGAATATTTCAACCGTTATCGATCCGCTTTCATCCCCGCCCAGCTGTATCTGTATGCGGTCCGTGGCAGGGTTGGGGAAGATGCTGGCCACAAGCCTGTTTGAAAGAGCGTTATTGATAAACACTTTTTCTTTTTCAGCCGGGCTGTCAGGCCCTGCAGGCGTTAGTTTGTTATCGCAGTCATAATGGAGTCCGGGATCAGCGGTAATATTCATCTCACAGCCCCTGAAAGCATAGAATCCGGGTCTCAGCATGGCCATTTTTGAAACGTTGATCTGAAGTTTTGCTCCCTGGTACACGCGTACATCTCCATATGGGATAAGCGAGGTGACGAAATTTCCTGCAGCCACCTTTTCTCCGCGAAGGTTCCAATTGCCGATCACATGTTTATTCTGGAAATACGTGTCGGTAAGGATGACTTCATTTACAATGTCGCCGAGGATATCGACAGGAAGCACATCATGCCATGAGGTGCCCGCGGGCTCGACACAAACGTCGAACATCGAATGCCCGTTCCTGATATCGAGGGCGCTGGGATATGGAATATAGGCCGGGTCGGTGGACCGCTCAAACTCAATGGTCGGATAATAGAGCGGGGTGATGCCGGGCACCAGAAGCTGCAACCACCAGTAGCTGGCCTGCTTGATGATGGGCGACATGGTGGTGAGGTCCCTGGGGAGCCACGACCCTGCCTGCATTTCTGCTTCAGTAAGGTCGAAGGTTTTCACCGTCCCGTTGAAAGGCCCGGTGTGGTAAGTGATCTTGTACCACCCGCCTGTATGTGGATTTGGCTCGTCGGATGAAAATGAAAGGCCGCTATTCGGAGTCAGATGAGGATACCCGTCGCCGTTCAGGCTGTTCAACTCCTGGTAAAAGGCATCGTGTACTGCACCGCCCGGGTCGTAGGCGTTATATACCAGCAACTGCCTGGCCGCCACATTGCTTAGTGCGTGCTTTGCAAATTCATCATCCGCTTCATTTGCCTTTTTGAAATTCTGCAGCGGCTCTGAGATCACGGCACCCTGGTGTGGCGAATCGATCGCAATAAACGTATGGACCGGCAACGGATCACCATCCTGCTCTGCCTTTGCCATCGCATAACGGGAAATGATGCCCCCCATGCTGACGCCGCCCGCCACGATGAGTTCGTTGCCATACACCGACGAGATGTATTGCACCGCCGAGGCGAAAATGGCTGCATTATTCCTGATATCCTGGGTGCCGAAATAATTGTCGAGGAGAAAGACATCGTAGCCATTGTCTCTCAGGCATTCGATAAGGTCGTCCGCCGCAGCGTAATACATCTCCTGGGGGTTGGTATTATAGGCATCGAACCCTTCTGAAAAGACAATGGCATTCAGCCCGCCGGGATCGTTGCCCTGCCATTTTCGCAAGGTGTTTCCGGCATTATCCTTATACAGCTTCTGGGAGGCAGGGATGACACTGACCTTGTATCGCCTGTACCTGATCGTGCCGTCGAAGAAAACCACCCTGACCTTGAGGTCATATTCGCCCGTTTCAGGAAAGCTGGCCGACGATCCGTACCACACGATATCCTGTTTTGCTGAGCCACTGTAAATTTCCGTGTAGCCGTTGTCGTCGATATTTACCTCGATATGTACCATATAGAGGAGGGCCGACGACGGGCTGAAACGGCTGGTGAAATTGATTTAGTTATTCCCTTGCGGGATGTATACGGGTATCACATCGGCATTGAGCACACAAAGGTGGACCCCCTGGATATTGTTGTCTTTTTCTTCCCACTGGTAATAACCCGGGTCGGCAGGCGTCGACCCTGTAACCACGTAGGCTGTCGACTGGGCTTTCCAGTCGTCGCAGATCTGGGCCTGCGTCGCCCGGGTAAGCGAAAAGAAAGTAAATAATAGTGCTGGCAGTAGGTATAGTAGATGTTGTTTCATGATCGTTTATAGTTTAATTCCTAATT
>CAZHYA010000057.1:0-2613 GCA_964536525.1 uncultured Bacteroidales bacterium
GGTATAGGTACTTTGCTGGCCGGTGTGATCGGTGTGAGCAACATCATGCTGATCATCGTGAAGGAACGGACCAAGGAAATAGGCATACAGCGTGCGATAGGGGCCACCCCCTGGAGCATCATCTCGCAGGTGATCATGGAATCGGTCATCCTGACAACCCTTGCCGGCTATGTGGGCCTGGTGCTGGGCGTAGGCATTGTGGAGGGCGTGAATTACCTGCTCGTGACCACCGGGGCCGACGGCAGCATGTTCACCAATCCCGAAGTGAATTTCAGCGTGGCCATGAAGGCGCTGGAGGTGCTCGTCGTGGCCGGTATACTTGCCGGGCTGGTCCCGGCTTATCGTGCCGTAAGCATGAAACCGATCGACGCCCTTAGAAATGAATAGATGTAAAACCATTAAGCACAGAATATCATGAAAACCTTTTTCCGAATTTTCATCATCGCGATCGTGGTCGGGATCTTTGGATTCACGATCTACTACCTGTACGGTAAATCGAAGGATACACCGGTGATCTATGAAACCACCTCGGCATTCATGGCCCCGAACATCATCAAAAAGACCGTGGCCACCGGGTCCGTCAACCCCCGTAAGGAAATCGACATCACGCCTAAGGTATCCGGTATCATTGAAGAGATATTTGTTGAACCCGGCCAGATGATCGAGGAAGGGGATGTGATCGCCAGGGTGAAGATCATTCCCAATATGGTAAGCCTAAACAATGCAGAGTCGAGGCTTAACCGTGCCGAAATTTCGCTCGAAAATGCCAAAAAAAGCTACGAGCGGAGGAAAGAGCTGTTCGGAGACGGCGTGATCCCGGCCGCCGAATTTGAGCAATACGAACTCGAATACGAAAACGCTCTTGAAGAACTTACGGCAGCGCAGAATAACCTCGAATTGATCCAGGAAGGACAAATGAAGGCCGCGGGTAAAACCTCCAACACGCTCGTAAGGTCGACCATTTCGGGTATGGTGCTCGATGTGCCTGTTGAACAGGGTAATTCGGTGATCGAAAGCAACACCTTCAACGCCGGAACCACCATCGCCACCATTGCCGACATGAACGAAATGGTTTTTGAAGGCAAGATCGACGAAACAGAAGTTGGCAAGATCAGCGAAGGTATGCCGCTGATCCTTCAGATCGGAGCCATAGAGGAAACCCGCTTTGAGGCTGTGCTGGAACACATTTCGCCCAAAGGGGTCGAAGAAAACGGGGCTATCCAGTTCGAGATCAAGGCCGATGTGGTGCTCCGTAACGATCAGTTTATCCGGGCCGGGTACAGCGCCAATGCCGATATTGTGCTGGCAAGGGCCGACAGCGTAATGGCACTGCCCGAAAGCGTTATCCAGTTCGACGGCGACACCGCTTTCGTTGAAGTGGAGACCGAACCCCAGGTATTCGAGAGACGCAATGTTGAGCTTGGCCTTTCCGACGGCATCCATATAGAGGTGATTTCGGGTGTGAGCCAGGAGGAGAAGATCAAGGTCCCCATCCGATAATCAGTCTTGCAGATGAATTATGGAGCCTACTTGAAGCTATTCTTTCCCCTGTGGATATATGTTATGGATAAATATTCTTAATTTCGCGGGATTAAGGAACTCTTTATACCAAAACTATCATGAAAACCAGCACCCTTCTTACCTCATTATTGATCGCAGTTTTCGTAATCAGCATGAGCTGTGACCCGAAAACAAATAAAGGACATGATGGCGACAATGCCACCATTATCCCGGCCGGCATCGCCCTTGAACCCTCCTCGGCCGATTATGTGAACGAGCGTCTGGCCATCTACGCTCCTTTCGAACTTGTGGCCGACATTTCGCATCTCTCCGATAAAGAAAGAGAGATCATTGGCATATTTTACGAAGTGGCCGGCATCATGGACGGGCTCTTCTGGAAACAAACCATCGGCGAAAAAGACGATTTCCTGCAAAGGATCGGCGATGAAAACACCAAAAAATTCGCCATGATCAACTACGGCCCCTGGGACAGGCTCAACAACAACACGCCTTTTATTGCAACCATCGGCGAAAAACCCAAAGGGGCGAATTTTTATCCTGCCGACATGACAAAAGAAGAGTTCGAGGCGTTCGACAATCCCGACAAGACCAGCCTGTATACCATCATCAGGCGTGATGAGAACGGTTCACTGAAGTCGGTATGGTACCACGAAGCTTATGCCGCCGAGTTGCAGAAAGCATCGGAACTCATGAAGAAAGCCGCTACCCTGGCCGAAGACCCTGGCCTTAAGAAATATCTTGAGCTCCGTGCCGAAGCGCTGGTGACCGACAACTACCAACCCAGCGATTTTGCATGGATGGAAATGCAGAACACCAACATCGACTTTGTGGTCGGGGCCATCGAAAACTACGAGGATGCCCTTTACGGCTACAAGGCTGCTTTCGAGTCCTTCATCCTGTTGAAAGATATCGACTGGAGCAAAAAACTAGAAAAGTTCTCGACCATGCTCCCCGAGTTGCAGAGAGGGCTCCCCGTCGAGGATGAATATAAAAAGGATGTACCCGGCAGCAAGGCCGATATGAACGCCTATGAGGTGATCTTTTACGCCGGCGACTGCAACCGGGATAACAAATGTCCATGGGAAGAAAATC
>CAZHYA010000057.1:2623-10462 GCA_964536525.1 uncultured Bacteroidales bacterium
TAAATAGGTCATCCGAATTCTTAATGGATGAAAATTCATTCTGTTCTTTGTTGAGGGATATTATCTGCGTATTTGGCTCCTGGATTTCCCAACGATGAAGAGGTACACATGAAATTTGGTTCGAGGAAACTTCAGCTCAAAAATGCCATGCGGGCCAAGTTCGACAAGATCCTGGTTCCCATCGCCGACCTGCTGATCGACCCCGAACAGCGGCAGTATATTACTTTCACAGCCTTCTTCGAAAATACCATGTTCCATGAAGTGGGACACGCCATGGGCATCAAGAACACCATCGACGGGAACAGCACGGTGAGGGAAGCGTTGAAAGAACAATACTCAGCCATTGAGGAAGGAAAAGCCGACATCATGGGGCTTTATCTCGTTACAAAGCTTTATGAGATGGGTGAGCTCACCGAAGGAGAGGTCATGGACAATTATGTAACCTTCTTTGCAGGCATCTTCCGCTCGAGCAGGTTTGGTGCCGCCAGTTCGCACGGCAAGGCCAACATGATGCGCTTTAACTATTTCGAGGAACAAGGCGCTTTCACCATCAACGCTGACGGCACCTATACCGTGAACTTCGAACAGATGCAGTCGGCCATGGTGAGCCTGATGCAGAAGATCCTGGTGATCCAGGGCAATGGCGACTACGATGCCGCAAAAGCATGGGTTGAAGAAGCCGCCATGGTGCCCCCGGGATTACAGGCCGACCTCGACAGGCTCAACAATTCCAATATCCCTGTGGACATCACCTTTAACCAGGGACCGGAAGTTATCGGACTGAAATAATTATAAACTAAACTATACACGATCATGAGAAAAGTTCTTTTAATGCTGTTTGCGGCCTTGTTATCCGGCAGCACAATGGCCTTTGAGCCCCCCGACGAGGGGATGTGGCTTCCGATGTTCGTTGAGAGGCTCAACTATACCGACATGCAGAAGATGGGCCTTCAGCTTACCCCTGAAGAGATTTACAGTGTCAACAACTCAAGCCTAAAGGATGCCATTGTCGGCCTTTCGGGTGGCGGTGTAGGTGGTTTCTTCTGTACCGGCGAAATTGTTTCCGACAAAGGCCTTTTATTTACCAACCACCATTGCGGATACGACAAGATCCAGTCGCACAGCACCATCGAACACGACTACCTGAAGGATGGTTTCTGGGCCATGAGCCTGGAGGAAGAACTGCCTAACGAGGGCATGGCGGCTTCATTCCTGGTGAGGATGGAAAACGTTACCGACAGCATCATCCCTTTCCTCTCCGACACGCTTACTGAAGCGGAACGCTCGGCAGAGGTCAGGAAGATCCGCAGCAAGCTTGAAAAAAGGGCTGAAGAAGACGGTAAATATGCCACAAGGGTATCCTCCTTTTACGGCGGAAACGAATATTATCTCTTCGTTTACAAGGTTTATCCCGATGTCAGGCTGGTAGGCGCCCCGCCATCCTCCATAGGCAAGTATGGCGGCGACACCGATAACTGGATGTGGCCACGCCATACCGGCGATTTCTCCATCTTCCGGGTATACAGCGGTCCCGACGGGGAGCCTGCCGAATATTCCGAAGAGAACATCCCCCTCAAGCCTGCACACCACCTTCCCATCTCCCTCGACGGGTACAAGGAAGGCGATTTTGCCATGATCTGGGGTTACCCCGGCGGCACGGAACGTTACCTCACCTCCTACGGGATCGAATATAAGCTCGATGCTTTCCTGCCCGTGCTCATCGAGATCTTCAACGCCCAGCTCGAAGCCTGGAAAGTACATATGGATGCCGATCCTGCCGTACGCATTCAATATGCCTCGAAATATGCCGGGCTCGCCAATGCCTGGAAGCTTTTCATCGGGCAGTCGCGCGGGCTGAAACGCCTTAAGGTGTATGAAAAGAAGCAGGTTATAGAAGAAGCTTTCCAGGCCTGGGCCGATGCCCTGCCTGAGAGGAAAGACATTTACGGCGAAGTGCTGAACAACATCAGGGATGGTTATGCCATCATGACCGCCGAGTTCCCTAACCTGGCCTATACGGCCCTTGGCGCCAATTCGCCCGAGATCCTGGGCTATGCTTCCCAGTACGGGCAGCTGCTCGAACTGCTGGAATCAAAGGCCGACGATGCGATCATCGACGAAACCGTTGAACAGCTGCGCTCGGGAATGGCCGAATATTTCAAGGATTACAATGCCCCGGCCGACAGGGATGCTTTTGCCGCCGTGATGAAGGTATACCACGACAACATGCCTGCCGAGCTCCAACCGGAATATTTCCGTGAGCTTGTAGATGATATGGAAGGCGATTTTAATGCGCTGGCCGATTATGTCTTCGAAAACTCGATCTTCGAAAGCCAGGACGAGATCAATGCCTTCCTCGACAATCCAAAGAAGAAAACCCTCGAAAAGGACGTGGCGCTGGAACTCAGCACTGCCTTTACCAACAGCCTGGGCCTGGTCATGGGAAAATACCGTGAAGCCAGCGGTCAGCTTGGCCATTATGAACGCCTGTTCATTGCCGGCCTCAGGAAGATGAACCCAGATAAGGTACTCTATCCCGATGCCAACTCCACCATGCGTATGAGCTATGGTTCTGTACAGGACTATATGGCTGCCGACGCCGTTTACTATGACTATTACACCACCCTCGAAGGGGTGATGGAGAAGGAAGACCCTTCGAACGACGAATTCTATGTTGAAGAGGAACTGAAGGTCCTTTTCAAGAATAAGGATTATGGCCGTTACGGAGAAATGATCGACGGGAAAGAGCGCTTGATCACCTGTTTCCTGACCACCAACGATATTACCGGCGGTAACTCCGGAAGCCCCGTCATGAATGGCAAGGGCGAACTTATCGGCCTCGCTTTCGACGGCAACTGGGAAGCCATGAGCGGCGATATCGCCTTTGAGCCTGAACTGCAGCGGACCATTAACGTGGATATCCGGTATGTGCTCTTCATCATTGATAAAATGGCCGGAGCGCAAAACCTGATCGACGAGCTTACCATTGTCGACACGCCACAACCCAAAATGGTGAAAAATTTCAAAATGGAAACGGAAGAAGCAACCGAATCGGTTGTCCAATAAGCAAATAAACTGTCAGACTGAAAGAGGCTGCCCATACCGGACAGCCTCTTTTTTAATGATGGATGATCCTCCCTGACCAGTTTCTATTACCGCTGCTGATGCTGAGGATGTAGGCCCCGGCCGGTAAATGTGAGGTGGCCAGCCGGCAGGAGGACGTGTTGCCCTCAATTTCCCTGCTTATAAGGATCCTTCCCTGCAGGTCGATGATGTTAATTAAGGTCTTTTGTGGTAATTGTTCGCCGAAGGCGATGTTGATCTCATCAACGAAAGGATTGGGCCAGATACGCGCGATATCAATATTTTCATACTCATCCAAACCCACCCAGGGATTCGAAACCCAGCTTGTGGTAAACAATCCGCGTCCGTGCGTGGCAGCCAGTACCGTATGGTCGGCTTCCCTGAGCTGCAGCATGTCGACCCGAACATTGGCCATGCCGTCAATATCGGGCATCCACTGCGGCGACGGGAGATGGGCATGGTTGCAGGTCCAGATGCCCAGCTCGGTGGCCAGCATGGCCTGCCTGGCATCGTCAGGATGATACAGGGCCCAGCGTACCGGCATGTCGGGGAGGTTCCCTTCGATATCGGTCCAGGTCGTTCCCCCGTCGTAGGTTTGCCATACCGACGTTACCCCGTAATTCGAGAAGGTGACCAGCAGGGTATCTTCCGATCCCCCGATGGCCACGCATGAGATCGAAGCTGCCGGGAAATCATCGCCCGTGATCTCAGTCACAACGGGTGTTGCCTCGGCATTTTCAACCCTGAAAAGCCTTCCGGTCTGTCCGCCGACAAACAGCGTGGTGGTCCCTTCCGGCGACCAGGGCGAATATTTAACGTGCGTGAACGGGGTCGTTGATCCGGTACCCAGGGAGATGTACGACTCCCAGGGATTGTTGGGAATGGAGGATATCCTCAGCAGCTGGTCGGCACGGTATCCGAAAAAGCTGCAGGCGTTGGCATACAGCTTATTCAGCTTAAAGTCGTAATCGGCCGGGCATATAAAAGTACCGCTGTAGTCGCCTGCATTCTGGTTCGGATAACCATTCACAAAGACCGTATACCTGTTGTAATACACGGAAGTGATGAAGATCCCGGGTTCGTCGGCATCCCAGAAACAGGCCGCACCGTCGCCCTGATCGATCATATCATTGATGTCGAGCGGTGAACCCTGGTAATAGAGGGTACCGTTATCCTGCAGTCCGCCGATATAGCGGTCGTCGCCAGCCACCGGTGAGATAGCGCAGGTATAGAACTGCAGGGTACTGAAGTTCCGGTTCTTCTCTTCGAATACCGGGTTCGAAGAGGATGCATTGGCCGTATAGAAAACGCCGCCGTCGCTGCCGAAAAGCATTTCCTCATCCGAACCTTCCTTGTAAAGCTGCACATGCTGGTCGGCATGCACATAGTCGTCGCCGCCGCCATAATACATTAGTGCCCAGTCCGACTGCTTCGCCCATGAGCTTCCGGCGTTGAAGGTCGACCAAACGTCGAGTCCGCCCACATACAGGTGATCGGGATCCGAGGGATCCACGGCACCCGTGAGCGCATGCCAGGCCAGGGTGGCATAATCCCAGTCGGGGAGGTTTATGGCCTCCCAGGTCTGTCCGTGGTCGCTGGTCTTGTAGATATATCGTCCCTTGTAATAGACAAAACCGTCGTCGTAACCAACCGCAAAAAGCGCATATACCACCGCAGTGTCGGAAGGGGCGATGGCCAGGATCACCCTGCCGGGGATGTTTTCGGTGATTTGTGCCTCGATGAGCAGCTTCACTTCCTCGTAAGCAGTCCATGAGCCTGCCGTACCTTCATCCGAGTACAGTATGGTGCCTCCGCCTTCAAGGTCGGGGGTTTCCATGGTGCCCACATAAATCCGTCCGTCGCCCTGTATCCTGATGTCGGAAACGGCATAGGGTTCATCCAGTCCCGGTATGTCGGGCAGCACCTGTTCCCAGTTCAATCCGCCGTCTTCGGAACGGAAAAGCCCGTTGTCAGGCTGGCTGCCCTGGTTCACCCCCTTGTAAAACCCTGAGGCAACGCCGGCATAGATCACGCTGATGCCGTCTTCATCACGGACCTGGATGTCGGTCACATATTTAAATCCTTCCGTTGCCGGCAGGAAATCCCAGCTGGCACCCCCGTCGGCCGATTTCAGGATACCCATCCCCACTCCGGAAGATTCACGGTAGATGACCCTGGCCGTTTCGGCTTCGCCGGTACCCGCATAGAATACCTGCGGGTTGTTCGGATCACTGACGATACAGCTCACCGAGAGGTTCGGCAGCAGATCATCCACCGGAACCCACGGGCTCATATCATCGGTGATGTCATTGTTAACCCAGATCCCTCCTGTCACAGCCCCGGCCCAGACCTTATTGCCCGAAGCATCGTTGGGATCGTACATGATGGCCCTTGTCCTTCCGCCCATGTTCGATCCGGCGGTCGACCAGAACAGGCCGTTACCTTCCCTGAGCATGCTTTCTTCCAACATGCGGCTTTGTTCCCAGGCATCCCTCAGCCGCTCTGTAGGTACAGACCCCAGGGCGGGATCCATGATGCTGAAAAAGTTCTGCAACGCGGCAAGATCTGGCCTGTCGGGACGGTTTTTCCCATCGGCTTCCTGCACGATATCTTCTGGAATTTCCTCAAACCGCTGGAGCAAATAATGCTCATAGGCATCACGGGGGTTATCGACAGGAGCATCCATGGTAAGCAATGCAAGGAAAATAACCGGCAGCAGCAGGCCGGCGGAAAAGATCATTTTTTTAGGGCTCATGTTTACAGTATTGATGATTAGGTTGACAAAAATACAGATGTGGTGATTACCAGCCAAGATAATACCTCTTTTTCATCGAAAGCAGGGTGCATCAACAAAACAACCGGATGGATCAACACCCGGTTGTTCTGTCTTGATGCTTCCTTCCGGAGAAAGCTGATCATAAACACATATCCTGTTTCCATTTCGTGGAAACGGAACTTTTACCTGCAAAAAAACCGCTATCCCTTCTTGTCTGCGGCGATAACGAAAACCGCACAGCAGATCGCAAGCAATGTAAACGGTATTGATGCATACAGGTAATTCCAGTAGTTGGCCACATTCAGGAATGGTGCCTCGTTGAAAAACCATACGATATACCCGATCACGCCGAACAATACCAGCACGGCGGCAATGGCCCCGAGGACCATGCCGGCAAATTTTGCCAGCTTCACACAGATCTTCATAATGCTACTTTTTTAACAATTTACTGGTAACCATGCCCTGGCCTGTCTTCACCTTAACGACGTACATGCCCGGGGTGAGGCTGCCAAGGTCCATCCTGATGCCTGGTTTGTTCACTTCTTCATGGCGTACCATTTGTCCCTGGCTGTTGAAGATCGATACTTCTTCCATCCTGTCGATCATGCCGATCTCAACGAATTCGGAAACGGGGTTCGGCCTGATGACCAGATCAACATCCCCGGTGTTCATCTCGCTCACGCCTGTAGGGCCGTATATCAGCCAGTCGAGGATGCGATCGAGAAATACATTCCTGGCAATGGTGTCTTTGATAGCGGCAATATCGATGGTGGTGAACACCGACCTGAAGGCAGCCGTTTCATACTGAATGGCTGCAGGGCCCGGCGAATTGTAGGGTTGCTGGATCGAAAGCAGGTCCAGGCCCATGTGCTGTGCAATGCTGTCGCCATAGAGTCCCTCGTCTTCATCGATGGTGAAGATGTCCACAACCGGGAATACCAGGCCTTCGGCCAGCGATCCCGGCGATCCGTAAAACTGCGCGGAGTCGGCAATGGCACTGGGGTCTTCCGGTTCAATGTGGTAAACATCCTGAACAACTTCAATTATGCCAAGGTTGTCGTAAGGGAACTCCCCTTCACTGAAAGTACCATAAGAGGTATAACGGTCATAAAGCCAGTCCTGGGCATTCATGAACAGCTTCCCGCCAAAGGCCATATAGAGTACAAGGTTAAACTCGTCTTCAGGGCCCATGGTGGCACCGTCGGTCCAGGCCTCACCGGTAAACCAGATCACCGCATCATAACCGCCCATCTCATTGGCATCCGGGCCATTGTCCTCGAAATTGATCACTTCCCAGTAATCATAAGTGTACCCCATCGCGTCAAGGGCACTCTGGATCATTGGCCAGGTGTCGGTGAAAACGCCGGCGGAGTCATCGAAATCTCGGTCGACACATAGAATGGTCTGGCCGTTCACATTTATGGCCATCATAAATGAAATGACCATCATGAGAATTAAGCGTACAAAATTTTTCATAGGATTAGGGGTTGGTTAATACTTCATGAGCATAAAAATATACAATAATTCCGGATATTCCAATTTTTTATTCATAAGACACGGATTTTAGAAGTGGAGCGAACTGAAATCTGTAAGTCGAACAATCCCGATGAAGTCAGGGGGTACAATACCCCGTAGTTTTACTGCGGAATATGTTTCCAAAGCTTACTTTGGGGTTTAATACCCGTGATTCTTGTGAAATACTTCACAAGTGTGGTCTTTCACTTTGTTTTGGGAAGCATCTTTTATAAATTTACCGGCTGTAAAATTTACCGGCCATGCTTAATCTTTTCAGATCTACAACACTTGCGGTCATTATCCTTCTTATCGTGTCTTCGATTGCCATGCAATCATGCGATGCCGGAAAGAAGAAAAGCACTGACGAACGTCACGCCGCGTCAGGTTGGCTGATGCTTTTCGACGGCAGCAGCACCAATGCCTGGAGAGGTTTCGGGCAGGATTTCCTTCCCCCCGGATGGACT
>CAZHYA010000058.1:0-6284 GCA_964536525.1 uncultured Bacteroidales bacterium
CACCACAATATCGACAAAATCGAGGCTGTCGATGCCTACATCACTCCATGTGGCATCCGGATGAACATGATCCTCCTCAATTTCAAACTCCTCTACCAGAAAACTGTTGATAATCTCAACAACTTCATTCTTATCCATAGCGAACAATTTACTCCGGTGTTTTCAGGCAGTAAAAATAGTAATTATTATTTAATTTTTTTTATAATAAGCGTAGAATTCGTACCTCCGAACCCGAAGGCATTTGAAAGAAATATTTCGAAGGGCGTATCGATGGTCTTAGGTGTTATGTTGAGTTTTGCCGAATATTCGTCGGGGTTTTCAAAGTTGATGTTGGGTGCGATGAAATCGTGATGCATCATGAGCAGTGAATAGATCACTTCGCTGGCGCCCCCCATCCACATTTCGTGACCGGTCATCGACTTGGTGGAGCTCACATAGGGCTTCACGTCGCCGAAGACGGTGCTGATGGCCTGTGCTTCCTTTTCGTCGCCTACCGGGGTGGAGGTGGCATGGGCATTGATATAGCCAATATCGCGGGTGCCGATGCCTGCATCTTTCAATGCCATTTCCATCGATTTTACCGGGCCGCTGAGGTTGGGCACAGAGATGTGGTCGCCGTTGGAAGAGAAGCCGTAGCCGATGATCTCGCCAAGTATGTTTGCTCCCCTGTTCACTGCTGCATCGTAGCTTTCCAGCACGAGGGTGGCTGCTCCGCCGCTGGGCACGAGCCCGTCGCGGTCGCGGTCGAATGGCCTGGAGGCCTTTTGGGGCTGGCCTTCACGAACGGAGAAGGCGCTGAGGCCGTCGAAACTGCCCATCGACTCGGGGTTGATCTCCTGCCCGCCCCCGGCAATGACGCATTGCTGCAGACCGTGCCTGATGAGGAAATAACCCATCCCCAGGGCATGGGAGCCGCTGGCGCAGGCAGCGCTCACGGTGAAGTTGATGCCCCGCAGCTTGAAGATCACCGAAAGGTTCATGCTGATGGTCGAATTCATCGACTGGAAGATGGAACCTGAGCCCAGCAGGGTGGTATCCTTCTTCTGACGCATCATGTCGATGGTCTCGATCACCGGGACCGACGAGCTGTCGTTGCCGTAGAGGATGCCCGCTTCCGAATCCAGGAGGTATTCCTGGTCGATGCCCGCATTTTTCAGGGCTTCCAGCGTAGCCAGATAAGCATACTTGCCCTGCTCGGGAAGGCCCACCCGTGCACGCCTGTCGAGCAGGCCTTTCAGGTCGGGGCTCTCGATGATGCCGGTGAGGCATGAACGATAGCCCAGGTCCTTCCTGCCGGGGTCGAGCCCTATGCCCGACCGGCCATGGTAAAGAGCATCGCGGACCTCCTCAAGGTTTTTCCCGATGGTGGAATAAATCCCTATGCCCGTTATAACTACACGTTGCATACTAATGAAAATGCTTTTTGATTAAGAATGTTCAAAAATAAATAAATAAATAATTATGAACTGATGCCGCCATTGACAGAGATCACCTCGCCGGTGATGTATGAGGCCTTCGGCGAGGCCAGGAATGCGACCACCTCAGCCACTTCTTCGGGCTCACCAAAGCGGCCGACAGGGATCACGGCCTTGTGCTGCTTTTCATCAAGGTCGCGGGTCATGTCGGTCCTGATGAACCCCGGTGCCACTGCGTTCACGGTGATCTTTTTCCGGCCCAGCTCCCTGGCCAGGGCCTTGGTGGCGCCGATCACCCCTGCCTTGGCAGCGCTGTAGTTTGTTTGTCCGGGCATGCCGTCCTTCCCCGACAGGGAGACCACATTGACGATGCGCCCGTACTTGTTTACGATCATATCCTGCAGCAGCAGGCGGGTCACATGGAAGAAGCTGTTGAGGTTGGTGTCGATCACCGACGACCACTCGCTGTCATTCATCCACACCATGAGGTTGTCATGCCTGATCCCGGCGTTGTTCACCAGCACGCTGATGTAGCCCTTGTCTTTATGGCTTTCCTGCCATCCCTGTATGCTTTTTCTGACACTTTCGCTGTCGGCAACGTCGAAAGGCAACAGCTCGGCAGTGCCCCCGGCCGAAGAGATCATCTCAAGGGTTCTGGAGGCTTCCCCTTCGTTCGACAGGTAATTGATGATCACGTGGTATCCCATGCCGGCGAGGCTGAGACAAACGGCCCGTGACAAGTGCATATTCCATGGTCTATTGTTTTGGCACAGTGTCGTTTGCCATGATATATTTGCGTACCCGCCTGATCTCGTTAAATTTCGGGCTGTCGTCCCTGAAAACGGGGACGATCTTGCGCAGGGTGGTATATACGGCAAAGGTTATTGGCGATAGTTTGTCGGCATAATTAAGATAATCGATGGCCTGCAGCAGCGAAATCAGTTCTATGGCAAGCACATCGAAGGAGTTGTCGATCACCTTCATGGCCATCAGGGCCGAGTTGGTACCCATGCTTACAATATCCTGGTTGTCGTTGTTGGTGGGGATGCTGTGCACATACATCGGGTTTGAGAGGGCCTGGTTCTCTGCCACGGTGGAGGTGGCCGTGAACTGCACGCCCTGCATACCCAGGTTAAGCCCCAGGATGCCGAGGTTCACGAATGGTGGAAGCTTGTTGTTGAGCTTGTCGTTCATGAGGAAGTTGATCTGACGCTCTGAGAGCATCGACAACTTTGTGATGGCGATCTTCAACTTGTCCATCTCCAGGGCTACGTAGTCGCCATGGAAGTTGCCCCCGTGGTTGACGCTCTTGTTCCTGTAGTCGATCACGGGGTTGTCGTTTACAGAGTTCACCTCGTCGAGGATCACCTTCTCGGCATGTTCGATGGTGTCGAGCACCGGGCCCAGGATCTGGGTGATGCACCTGAGCGAATAGTATTCCTGTATCTTTCTGCTGAACACCTGCTCACCGTTGCCATTGCCGTTATACAGGTCGTCGGCCCGCTTACGCACCAGCTTGCTGCCGCCCAGTATCCGCTGCATGCGGTCGGTGATCTCATTCTGCCCGGGGTGCAGCTTCACCCTGTTGAGCTCATAGGAATAGTGGTCGTCGTACGACTCAACCACCTCGTTGATCATGGCCGAGGCCATCAGGGCCCAGTCGAGCAGCTTACGGGCCTTGATCACGCTGAGGACACCGATGCCGGTCATGCAGGAGGTGCCGTTGACCAGTGCAAGCCCTTCCCTGATATATACCTTTGCAGGCTTGAGCCCCGCTTGCTCAAACACGGCAGGCCCCTGGTGGGTGTAGTTCTGGTAAAACATATCCCCTTCGCCGATCAGGCAGAGGGCAAGATGGGCCAGCTGCACCAGGTCGCCGCTGGCACCCACGCCGCCATGCTCGGGGATCACCGGGATGATGCCGTGATTGATAAAGTCCTTGAGCAGGAGGGGGATCTCGGGATGTATGCCTGAATAACCCTGCATGAAGTTGTTCAGGCGCGCGATCATCAAGGCCCTGACCGCACGGTGCGGGATGTTGTCGCCCGAACCCGAAGCGTGGCTGCGGATGAGGTTATACTGCAACTGCTGCTGGTCCTCCCTGTTCACCTTGTACTGTGCCATGGGGCCAAGCCCGGTGTTGATCCCGTAAATGATCTTGTCCCTGGCGAAGGTCTCGAGAAAATGATAACTCCGTTCAACCTCATTCAAAGCCTGTTCGTCAAGCTCGACCTTCTCTCCGCCAAAAAGTATCCTGTAAAAATCCTCGCTGTCAAGTTTCCTTCCACCGATGGTTACCATGCTGTGTAAAATTTTCAACGATTGGCCGGTAAAACAGATACCGGCTGAAACAAGCGTTCAAAGGTAAATAATTTTAGGAATATTCAGGCCGCTGCAATATTGTTTGTGGTTGAAAGAAAAAAACGCCTGCGATGCTGTTTGTTGCATGGTTTTCATTGTGCATGCAAACAAACCGCTTCCGACGGTTGTTTAGTATTCAAACAACCATGACCATCATGAGCAGGCCAGGATACATGCTGCAGGCATATGTGGCGGTGATCGCATCACTGCTGGTTTTTTCCTGCGGCCATTCGCAGGAAGTCAATAAGGAGGAAGACATGAAATTTCCGAAAGCAAAAACCGAACAGGAGTGGAAGGAGCTCCTGACGCCATTCCAGTACCAGGTATTGCGCGAGAGCGCAACCGAGCGGCCCTTCACGGGCGAATATTTTAACACCAGGGATACCGGGACCTATTTTTGTGCCGGCTGCGGTGAGGAGCTTTTCAGTTCCGACACCAAATTCGATTCGGGCTGCGGCTGGCCCAGCTTTTTTGAGCCGGCCTCCGAAAAAAGCATCATCTACCGCGAGGACCGCTCACACGGGATGGTCCGCACCGAGGTGATCTGTGGCGGCTGTGGCGGCCACCTGGGCCATGTCTTCAACGACGGCCCTCCGCCGACGGGCCTGCGCTACTGCATCAACTCCGCTGCCATACGCCTGGAGAAAGCTGAAATTCAGCAAGGAGATCATGGGGCTGAGGGAATGGATTAGGCGGTAAGGGGTGCGCGGTATGGGGTATGCGGTATGGGGTATGCGGTATGCGGTATGGGGTATGCGGTATGGGGTTTTCAGTGTTTCATGGTTAAATTGTTAAATGGCTAAAATAGTGAGACTGTCTTTTCATTTCGCTTCGTTCATTAAAAGGCCGTCTCATTAACTTTAGTCACTTAAGCTCACTTTAGTTCACTTTAGTCACTTTTAAAAGCACATCGTCCCTGAGTCATTATTGCGTAACCTGGTCATCTGCCAATAAATCCTCCTGCTCATCACGGGTTTGTTCCGGGCTATTTTGTAGCTTTGCAAATGTTTTTAAATACACTGGTTATAGATGATGGGTTTTAAGGAGAGAAGGTACAGGATATATTTCCCCATTGCTTTTGCGTTGGTGCTGCTGCTGGGGATCTGGGCCGGCATGAGGCTCGCGCCGCGCTCGGAGGTGCATGGCGGGATGTTTTCGCCTTCCGCAGCCCGTTACAACAAGGTTTCCGACCTCATCAACTATATTACCGGCAACTATGTCGACTCGGTGACGAAGGAGCAGCTTTCAGAAGATGCCATCCTCGGCATCCTCGACAACCTTGACCCTCACAGCCAGTACCTCCCGGCCGACATCCTGTCGGAGGTGAGCGAAGAGCTCCTGGGCAACTTCGAGGGCATAGGCATACAGTTCAGGATAGAGAGCGACTCCATCACGGTGATCCAGCCCATCGCCGGGGGGCCTTCCGAAAAGGTGGGTTTGCTGGCCGGCGACCGCATCGTGGTGGTCGACGACAGCCTGGTGGCCGGCGTGGGCATCAGCAATGAAGGGGCCATAAAGATGTTGAAAGGCCCGCGGGGCACAAAGGTCGACATCAGGGTGTACCGCAAGGGCATCATCGGCCTGCTCGATTTCAGCATCATCCGCGACGTGATCCCCACCTTCAGCGTGGATGTGGCCTATATGGTCAACGGCTCCACGGGATATATCAAGGTAAGCAAGTTCTCGGCCACCACCTACGAAGAGTTTGCCGGTGCGTTGCGCCTCCTGCTCGACCGTGGCATGAGCAGCCTGATCCTCGACCTGCGGGGCAATACCGGCGGGTACCTGCAGGCCGCCACCCAGATGGCCGACGAATTTCTCGGCGAAGGTGAGCTCATCGTATATACCGAAGGCAGGAACAGGCCGCGCAGCTATGCCTATGCCTCAAAAAAGGGGCTGTTTGAAAATGAAGAACTCGTGGTGCTCATCAACGAAGGCTCCGCCTCGGCCAGCGAGATCGTGGCCGGCGCCGTGCAGGACAACGACCGTGGCATGATCATCGGCCGCAGGTCGTTCGGCAAGGGACTGGTGCAGGAACAACTGACACTTGCCGACGGCTCCGCCGTGAGGCTCACCATTGCCCGCTACTATACGCCCACGGGCAGATGTATCCAGCGGCCCTATGATAACGGGAAGGATGATTATTACATTGATTTTTACGAGCGTTTCCACAACGGCGAGATCCAGCATGCCGACAGCATCCATTTCAACGATTCGCTGAAATATATCACCCCGGGCGGCAGGACCGTCTATGGCGGCGGAGGCATCATGCCCGACATCTACGTGCCGTATAATGCGGAGGACTACCACGAATATTACAACAGCCTGCTCGACAAGGGACTGATCTTCCGCTTTGCCTTCCGCTATACCGACACCCACCGCCAGGAGCTGGGAAAAGTCATCGTATTTATCTATTTTTTTCAGGCGTAACAAACTCTCGAGCTGCATTCCCTCGGGAAGAAGACCATCGAAAAAGGGCGGAAATTCCCGGTATATATACGCTTCCTG
>CAZHYA010000058.1:6294-10275 GCA_964536525.1 uncultured Bacteroidales bacterium
CAGGAGCTGGGAACGTGCGGGTCGTTCGACGAATTCGACCGCAGGTTCAGGATCAGCAATGCCCTCTTCGACGAATTCACGGCCTATGCCGAAGAGATGGGGATCGCAAGGGATGCCGAAGGCATCAGGCAGTCGGAAGGCAGGATCAAAACACTGATGAAGGCCTTCATCGCCAGGAACCTTTACGACGATGCCGGCTTCTACCCGCTGTACCACCGTATCGATGAAACTTTCCAGAGGGCAATGGAATACCTGGAAGAAGAAGTTCGGTAGGACAGGCCAAATATTTATTCCTTTCAGCACCGCTTAAAGCAACAGTTTTGCCAGGAATTGCTTATCTTTAACATCGCATTAACCCAAAAAATTATTTGACCATGCCTTTCACATTACCAGAACTGCCGTATCCCATGGATGCGCTGGAGCCTTACATCTCGAAACTGACGCTGGAATACCATTTCGGCAAGCATCACAAAGCTTATGTCGACAACCTGAACAAGCTCGTTCCGGGCACCCCGTTCGAAGAAGCGAGCCTGGAGGAGATCATCCGGAAGGCCGAGGGCGGCATTTTCAACAATGGCGCCCAGGTGTGGAACCACACTTTTTACTGGAACTGCATGAGCCCCGATGGGGGCGGCGAACCCGAAGGCAAGCTGGCCGAAGCCATCAACGAGTTCTTCGGTTCCTTCGGGAAGTTCAAAGAAGAATTCTCAAAGGCCGCGGCCACCCTCTTCGGGTCGGGCTGGGCCTGGCTGGTAGAGGATGCCTATGGCAACCTTGAGATCGTGCAGACCAGCAATGCCGGCTGTCCGCTCCGCGAGGGCCTCACGCCCCTGCTCACCTGCGACGTGTGGGAACACGCCTATTACCTCGACCGGCAGAACGCCCGCCCGAAATATATCGAGGAATTCTGGAACCTCATCGACTGGAAAGCGGTTGCAGGGAGGTTCTGAGAAGGATATCAGATACCTGATCCTGGATCCTGGATACTGGCTACTGGTTGCTGGCTGCGGGATCGTAATACGTGGTACCTCTCTTGTAGTGTATTGTTCGATTTTCCTACTCCACCGTAACTGATTTTGCAAGGTTCCTGGGCTGGTCTACGTTGCAGCCGCGCATCACGGCGATGTGGTACGACAGCAGCTGCAGCGGGATGGTGGCCAGCAGCGGGGTGAGCAGTTCTTCGGTGGGCGGGATCTCGATCACGTAATCGGCCAGGTCCCTGACCATGGTGTCGCCCTCGGTGACGATGGCGATGATCTTTCCCTTGCGCGCCTTCACCTCCTGGATGTTGGTGATCACCTTTTCGTAGGTGCCCGTGTTCGGGGCGATGAACACCACCGGCATCTCCTCGTCGATGAGGGCGATAGGCCCGTGCTTCATCTCAGCGGCCGGGTAACCCTCGGCATGGATATATGATATCTCCTTGAGCTTGAGTGCGCCTTCCAGGGCGACAGGGAAATTATAGCCGCGGCCCAGGTAGAGGAAGTTGCGGGCGTGGATATATTTCTTCGCGATCTCCTTGATGTAATCATTCACTTTCAGGGTCTTCTCGATCTTCGAGGGGATGAGTTCGATCTCGCGAAAGTACTGGTGGAACCTCGAATGCGGGATCTTGCCCTTTTGCCTGGCGATACGGAGGGCCAGCAGTATGAGGATGGTCACCTGGGCGGTGAAGGCCTTGGTGGAGGCCACGCCGATCTCCGGTCCGGCATGGGTGTAAACCCCTGCATGGGTAGCCCTGGCGATGGATGATCCCACCACGTTGCAGATGCCGAGGATGGTGGCCCCCTTCGACCTGGCCAGCTCTATGGCTGCCAGGGTGTCGGCCGTTTCGCCCGACTGCGAGATGGCGATCACCACATCATCTTCGGTGATGATGGGGTTGCGGTAGCGGAATTCAGAGGCATATTCCACCTCCACGGGGATGCGGGCGATGTCTTCGATGAGGTATTCGCCCACCAGCCCGGCATGCCAGGAGGTGCCGCAGGCCACGATGATGATCCTGCGGGCGTTGAAGATCTTCTGCTCGTAATCGAGGATGCCGCCCAGCACGATCTCTCCGTCAGGGCGCAGCCTGCCGCGAAAGCTGTCCTGTATCGACCTCGGCTGTTCGTAGATCTCCTTGAGCATGAAATGGTCGAAGCCGCCCTTTTCGATCGCGCTGAGGTTAAGCTCCAGTTTTTCCACGTAAGGGGTCTGTTCCCTGTTCCTGATGGTCTTGATGCGGAAGTCGCCGTTGCGGTGGATGATGGCCACCTCCTCGTCGTTGAGGTAAACCACGTTCTTGGTGTATTCCACGATGGGGGTGGCGTCGGAAGCAAGGAAGAACTCGCCCTGGCCGATGCCGAGTACCAGCGGCGAGCCTTTGCGGGCGGCATAGAGGGTGTCGGGTTCGTTACGGGCGATGATCACGATGGCATAGGCGCCCACCACCTGGTTGAGGGCGATGCGGATGGCTGCCTCCAGGTCGACCTCCTCGTTGTCGAGGATATCTTCGATAAGCTGTATCAGCACCTCCGTGTCGGTGTCGCTGGAGAACCGGTGCCCCCGGTTGATCAGCTCCGCCTTGAGGGTCTGGTAGTTCTCGATGATGCCGTTATGGATGATGGCCAGGTTCTCCGACTGGGAGTAATGCGGGTGGGCGTTGATGTCGTTGGGCTCGCCATGGGTCGCCCAGCGGGTATGGGCCATGCCCAGGGTGCCGCTAAGATCCTTGTCGGCGATGAAAGCCTCCAGGTCGGCCACCTTTCCGCGGCACTTGTACACGTTGAGGTTCGCGTTGAGCAGGGCGATGCCGGCACTGTCGTAGCCTCTGTATTCCAATCTCTTCAAACCTTTGATCAGGATGGGGTGGGCATCCCTCGGACCTATATAGCCAACAATTCCGCACATGGGCAATCGGGTTTATTTATTATACAATGCAAAGATAAGCAGTTTCCTGGTCGGTTTTCAGTTCAGTGAGATTGAGTTTGCGCGATCACCGGTTCAACCTGGTATAAATGATGTTCAACACCATCTTCTGATCCTGGTTCAGGGTGGAATCGGGCCCGTGGAGGATCACCCTGTTGGCCCGGAATGAGGCTCCGGTGATGAGCAGCGCAAGGGGGTAGTTGGGCGATTCGCCTGTGAGCACCTGTTGCACATGGCGTGAGATGCGGAAAAAGTATTGCGTACCGCCATCATTCAGGTAGCCACCATAATACGACGACGACTCATTGGCGTCGGGCAAGGGCACAAAGTTGCCCTCCTCGTCGATGATGGCCAGCCCGAGCTGTGGTGGCCCCTCCAGCTCCGATCCGTCGTCATAAATATTGAATATCAGCCGGGCCTCGTTGATGGCCACCGTATCCTTATCCAGGAAATCCCGGATGTCGGGGAGGCGGAGCTGCGCCTTCACCGCGCCCATGCCCTGAAGGAAGATAAGGTTTTTCCCGAGCAAAGTGTCGCCATCAATGACCTGTGCCCTGAATTCCGGTGAAGCCTCAAGGTAGTCGTTATGGTCGAAAGCGGTAAACCGTGCGCAATTGCTGTTGCTGAGGAAGGTGAACGAGAGGGTGTCCTGCGAGTCCTGCGTACGGTAGAAGATCGTCATGGCCGTGTTGGAAGCCAGCATGTCGAAAAGCAAGATGCCTCCGGCGGCCTGCACCGGCTCGGTGGTGATCCTGAACCCCTTCATGAATTCGAGCCAGCTTTCGTTATCTTCGAACACCGCATCACCGGCAGCGACGATCTTCTGGGCAAAGTCGTCGGAAAGCCTGATCCTGAGTTGCGGGGTTTTCAGGTCCCCTCCCACGACCCACTCCGTGGGTACCCCGGTGGGGGAGGGACAGGGAGAGGGGGAAGAAATCCCCTTTTTTCACCACCTGCTCGCTAAAGCTCGCTAGAGACGCGGAGGTTAGAAGCGAGATAGATCATTTATGCTTCCCGGCCCAGCCGGGAAGCATAAATTGCATCTGCCTTTCTCCGTGTGACATGGGCCCT